>NZ_NOLI01000102.1:0-28674 GCF_002245975.1 Nostoc sp. 'Peltigera membranacea cyanobiont' 213
GCTCGTAAAGGTATAAAACATCCCCCCATCCCCGTTCTCTCTTGATCCTTTTTTGATGGGGGAGAGTGAACAACTACGTCCCCCTATGGGAATTGATTAATAATCCGAAAGCCGGAGGTGGTCTAAAGCCTGGGAATTCTGGGGTAAATAGTAAAAACTCTTTTCTGAGGCAATATGTTCTAGTTGATGCCACAGATTGCTATGGTGCAGTCGTAGCTATTGGTGAAATTCAACCCAACTTTGAAGGAAAAACACTGCTAGTTGCATTTGAAAAAAAAGGTAGTGATGGTAATGTTGTGCCTTTAATAGATGAAGGATTTGCTCGTTTAGTAGTTCCAGGTGATAAAGCTGGAGGTCGTTACGTTAGTAATGTGAGAAATATTGTCATATTATCTGCTCCTCCTTCTCCTTTGAAACCAAAATATTTCTGATATAGAGACTAAGGTTGTCAGTCTCAATAATATCAGCAATAACTTCTGGACACATTTGTAAATCTATTGAGTGTGACTGGCGAAAAGCAAGTTTTACGCCTACCATATCTTCAATAATTAACAAAGCCCAATACGGTTTGGATAAGCTATTGAGGCAGGGAAGGAAAAAGAGTATTGAGCAATAATTCTTTCTCAAGAACTGCTCAATAACTGCTTGCCTCAACTGATAACTTTTTTAACCGAGGATTATAAGTAACAAAGTCAACACTTGTCTATATAAAGTAATTTACATTTATCCAACTAAGTTGGTAATATTAGCTTTGAGGATAAAATACCCAAAAACTTGAAGATTCTAGGAACAGATGAAAAAATATTTTTTGACAGGTTCTTTGGCAGCTTGTGCCTTTAGTGTTCTGATACCAAATCAAGCTTTTGCAGCTAATCTCAACTTATATGGAGCAGGTAGTTTAAGAAATGCACTAACGGAAGTAAGCCAAGACTTCACCCAAGAAACAGGAATAGGAACGAATACAGTATTTGGGCCATCAGGGATTAGAGAGCAAGCAATAGAAACAGAACTCCAACTGGGACAGCCTACTGCTGATGTCTTTGCTAGTGCAGATATTGGAAATCCCCAAAAACTCTACATTAAGGGGTTGAGCAGTCAGCCAGTGGAATTTACTCAAAACCAGGTTGTAGCGGTGTTTTCCTCAAAGTATTCCCAGGCAAAAATTACACCAAATCAGGTATTAGATTACTTACTAAATCCCAACATCAAGTTGGGAATTGCAACACCTATATTAGATCCTCTTGGAGACTACACTCAACAGATATTTACTCAAGCTAATTCAAAAAACCCTGGTAATTTTGATACCCTCAATAGTAAAGCCTTACAATTAACAGGTGGAACGAATTCCCCAATAGTCCCATCAGGACAGGACAGCTTAGTATATTTTCTTAACAAAACTCAGCAAGCAGATGTTTTCTTAAGTTACTATACTGGCGCGATCGCATCGCAAAAAATTGATCCGAGCCTGCAAGTAGTTGGGCTACCAGATTATTTGTCTGTTGCAGCACCATTCGGTTTAACAGTTATCAAAAATGCTGACCCGAATGCACAGAAACTAGCAGATTATATTTTGTCAGAGAAAGGACAGCAAATTTTGCATAAGTATGGCTTTACTAGCCCTACCAAATCAGTACCCGAACCCAACTATGTTTGGGGACTATTACTAGCTGCGGCTATGGGTTTAGCACTCAATAAAAAATTGGCAGAGCCAAAGCAAAAGATACAAGTTTAAAATCTTGGATAAACTGAATCAAAATTGCAGCGCTCGGAAAATGATTGTTGGCAGCGGCAATCATTTGTATAATCCTTACTACGAGTGAATCATTATAGAAAAATGAATGACGATTAGCTTATGTACCAATAATTATCAGAATGTACCAAAATAATTAAGTAGACACATTACTAAAAACAGTTTTGAATGAATGTTTTGCCAACTTTAACTGTCCATTTTACTATTCCCCTATCAACTTTTTCAGCATCTTCTAATACCAGTATGATATCTAAGTTCTTCTGTAAGAGAGAAGATAACATCTCACTAAATGAGGATAATCCAACAATCTGATAATTGTTACTATTACCTAGTTCAGAATTATCTTATAACTAGGGAAGAATCAAAATATGGAAGTTAGCGCTCGTAATTCCTTAAAAGGAACTATTAAGGAAATTCACCCAGGAGCAGTCAACTCTGAGGTCATATTAGAAATTGTGCCTGGAGTGGAGGTAACTGCAATTATTACCAAGGAGTCGGTAGAGCATCTCCAACTTCAAGAGGGAAAACAAGCGATCGCTGTGATTAAAGCGTCGGATGTCATAATTGCTACAGAATAGCTCAAAATGAGTCGATAAGTTGTGGCGATCCGCTTATAGAGCGATCGCTACAATTATCTAACTATTTTGGTAAAAGTTGTAGCAGACTGCAAAAACAAAGGACTCTTTAGTATCTGCTAATCCCTGACTGTTTAGCGCTCTTTTGTGTCTCTGGTGAGATAAAAATGCTCTGATTTGCTGAGATTCTTAAAATCTTAATAATTTGATAATCAAATGGTTTAAGAGTCTGGCAGCCAAAAGCAAGTCTGTAGATGCAAACGGTGTTGAGTTGCATTAAGAGAAATAGGAGATACCATGTGCCAAGAGCGATCGCAACGTACAATAGCAACTGAATATTGCGGCAAGGGTGGAACTTCTTTAACTACAGATGTAGTTTGATTATCTTTGAGAACTTGAAAACACCCTCGCCACTCTCGGTTCCATCCCTCATTGAAATAGAAAAGATGAGTTACATGTTTACGTGGGATATCTGTATGAGGACGGTTCCAAAATCCTAAATCATGTCGTGTTAAATAAATTGTTAGTGAATGGTTTTTCAAATCCAAATTAGTAAGATGCTCCATTGCCTCTCGATAATCAGGAGTGAGAAGTTGTTCAATCAATTTTTGCCAACTAAGACTCAGATCCTTGATATCTTGTAGACCTTTGTACTTACTTTCATCCAGAATGCAGCGTGCAAAAAACCTGTAGTCATTATATGTATATTCCGGGTATCCATCTGGCTCAAAGTCTCTAGCATGATATTCTTTATAGTTTGTAGTAGGAAAACTATTTGCTAGTTCAGATTGTACTGAAGTGTCAAGCAAATTTTCAAATACAATCCATTTATAGGGAATTGACTGCATACTTGCATTACTAATTGCACTCAAGTTCAACATAATCCCTCTTAAAAAACTTTCAAATAGTTTATCAAAACAGAATTCAGGAGTCAGGAGCCAGAATTCAGAATTTAATTCTGTGCGACTGGCGGATGAATAAATGGGTTTAAGACCCCCACGCTTATCGAAGATTTAATAGTCTTCAATTAGTAGGGGATTCAAACCCGCCACTAATTGATTCTCACTCCTGAATTCTGACTTCTGAATTCTTCTTCAATGCTGTTTAACTAAATATTGCTCCAAATCGTCTATCATCCGATTGGCTGCAAGGGGGCCAAACTGAACCCAGTAAAACCCCACGTTATGAACTTTTTTCTGCTGGACGACTTTTAATTTCGACCACAACGGTTTTGCTTTCAGTTGTTCAAGCATTGGGTGTAAATCCCTTGTGCCCAGTGCGTCTTCTGATACTAGAAATAAAATATCTCCATCTAACTCACTCAGGAGTTCCTCTGATAAAGCGTATGCAGCAGGGCCACCACCTAGACTCAGGGTTGCTTGACTATCCAAAGTTTGGGAGTTAGGACGTACAACACCTGCATCTTTAAGAATAACGCCTGAAAAACTTGCCTTCGTCCACAGCCAAAGTGCATCAGTACGCAATTCGGCAACCGAGACTAAAGTTGTGTTCAGGCGATCGCCCATTTTTGCTTTAAACTGTTTTAAACGTGCATAATAATTATCCATTACCTGCTGGGCTGTTTTAGTTTTACCCAGAACACTGGCTGTGAAAGCAAAAGATTCTTTCCAAGCTCCACTGGCTCCAGGAGGAGCCAAAACAGTGGGCGCAATGTGTGATAACAGTGGATAAATATCTTGATGAAAATGCATACCAAGAATTAGGTCTGGTTTGAGAAACAAGACTTTTTCGATACTAGGAGAGAGCCAATCTACATCTTCAATACCTGATAGCGGGCCTACTAATCGCTGCAATTGTGAGACAAATAACTTTGAGGCAGCTATAGGTTTGATCCCCAACGCCAAAGCATTTTCTAAACAACGACCACTAAGCACCACAACTCGTTGAGGATGAGCCGGAACTATTGTCTTACCCATTAAGTGCTGAACTACTCGAACCTGACTTAAAGAAGAAACACCCTTGTCATGGCTAACTTTTGGGTAATTAAAAAAGAAACAACCGTTTAGCCACACTACCACAGCAAGCAACCCTAAAAGGGGCAGGGATATGACAAAACACTTGGTTAACCAATGAGTCGTTCTCATTACAATTCCCATTTCACTGTCAACTGTGCTGTATACGGACGACCAGGAATAATTCTTTGGAGATAGTCAAAGCTTGCTTCATAATATCGAACATTAAATATGTTATTCAAGTTGAGTCCAACGCTAAAGTTGTTATTCCGATAGTACAGAGCTGCATCGGTGAGAAAGTAGCTTGGGATCGTATATGTATCCAAACTATCTGGCATTTGATCTCCAACGTAGTTAAAGCCAATCCCACCTCCAAAACCTTTGAGAGAGCCAGTACCAAAGGTGTAAGTTGTCCACAAACTAGCGACATGCTGTGGTACTCCTTCTACTCGATTCCCGACTGGAAGATCATTGTCTTTGGTAATGCGTGCGTCTGTATAACCGTAGAAGCCAATCACATTCCAACCGGGAAGAATTTCTCCGGTGACACTCAGTTCTACTCCCCGACTTCTTTGTTCTCCTGTTTGCACACTATAATCGGGATCGGTAGGATCGGTAGTCAAAATGTTAGTTAGTGTCAGTTGATATAAAGCAAGTGTTGCCGAGAGTTTGTTATCGAATAAATCAGTCTTAACGCCCACTTCATACTGAGTACCCAACTGTGGTTGAAAAAGGCTGTCATTTTTATCTGCACCCGTTACTTGTTCAAAAGAGCGGCTATAGCTGGCGTAGAGTGAGACAGGCGCTATGGGTTGATAAACTATGCCTACCCTTGGACTAAAGGCAGAATCAGACTGGACACTCGCCGTTGAAGCAATCCGATTGGCAAACTCATTCTCTACTAAGTCATAACGTCCACCCACAAGTAGTTTGAGGTTATTGGCAAGTGTCACTTGGTCTTGAAGATAAAAGCCTAAAGCATCATCTCTAAAGTAGAGATCAAGTCTTCCAAAAGTATCACCTAGTGGTTGACCATACACTGGGTTAAAAACATCAAGAGGGGCCGCAACTGCTCTAAGTATATTAATACTTTGGGTTTGTCTAAATAAGTCAAACCCCGCCAAAAGTTTATGTTTTATATTACCAGTGTTGAAATCACCAATAACATGAGTATCTAAAGTATAAGCTTCATACTCTGTTGGCTTTGGAAAAGTAGTCTGTGTTCTTTCGACAGTGCGGTTGTCTGCTTCCAGTAAACTGGTAACAGCTGTTTCACGTAAATCAAGGGTTAAAAATGCAGCTTGAAATGAATTACTAATAGACCAGTTATCGTTAAAGCGATGTTCTAGATTGTAATTATATCTATTAAGCTGGCGGTTAAAGAAATCAGTCGGTTCCCCTAAATAACGGTTAATAGGGATTTTGCCATTTGGGTTAGGAAGTATAGTTGCACTAGCAATCTGCTCAGAACCAGTACCTAGCGACTGTTGTATGTCTTCATATTCTGAATCAAAAGTTAGATTTGTATTTTTCCCTATGCGCCAATTAATAACAGGCGAAACGAAAAAACGCTTTTCATTATAAAAATCAGTAAAGTCTTCTGCGGTTCTGTAAGAAGTGTTTAAACGATACGACAGACTGCCATCTTTTGTTAGAGGACTAGAAAGGTCAAGTGAAGGTTGAAAAAGTTCATAAGCACCACGCCTTACCTCTAAGGCATAGTAAGGTTGACTCAAAGGCTTTTTAGTAACTATATTAATGATCCCACCTGGATTGACTTGACCATAAATTACAGAGTTTGGCCCTCTAACAACTTCTACTCTATCTATATTTGTCAGCGAACTTGAGAAAGCAGCACCATCTGCAAAGCGGTCTTTGATGCCGTTCCTATAAACGTTTCTGGCTCTAAAACCTCGAATAGAAAAAGTGTCTGCAATTCGAGATGAAAAATTATTTTGGACAACGCCAGCATTTCTGAGTATCCCAATTAAGTTACGCGGTTGTTGGTCTTCGATAACTTGTTGAGGAATCACCTGAACCGAAGCGGGAATATCACGCAATGGTGTATCTGTTTTCGTTGCAGTAGTTGCATCACAAAGCCGATAACTTGTATCTGGTGGAGCAATCACATTTAACTCAATGGGCTTTTCTGGCTCTGTTGTAGATGGTTTTTGTTCTGGCGTTGTTGTTGGCTGTTGAGCAGTAGAAGTACTAGGAGTCACTCCAAAAACTAAACCTTCTTTTGTACTATCAAACAACTCCACCGCAGGCGCACCCATTTCCCCAGTCACCGTTACTCGCAATGTGTTCGCATCTAAATTTGCAACTGTAATTAATGCAATTCCGGCTACTGGCTTTGCTTGTCTAAAATCCCCACTTCTTAGTTGCAACTTAGCATTAGGGATATCTGCAATATAGGAATTACCCTCAGTTTTCGGTGAAATTTGTAACTTAAGAGAATTAGCTGTGACTAAAATTAACTCTATCCCTTTATCAGTAGAGTTAACCTTCACATCCGTAACTAATACCACATCTGTAGTTGCTTGACTAAGTTCGGGAAATTTATTCTGCTCTCTAGGTACTCTCCATAAATATGAAGCATTAGTTTTAGGAAGCTGTAGCTGATTCAATGTTTGAATTTCTTTAAAAACTTCACCTGAGCGTACTAAAGTTTTTTTGACTAACGGTTGTTCAGGATATGCTGGATTGGCTAAAGTTAGAGAAACAACAGATATTAACCAGCAAACAGCAGGATATGATAGTCTGATAAACATTTTTACACACACCACTTAGTGAATACTCGGCATTGAAATTGAAAATTAAGTATAATTTTCCTTTCAGTCCGTAGCTCCCAATTACTATTACTAACTAAATTGGTAAACAGATACATTTATACCAACCCAATTATTGTAAAAATATATAACTTTTCAGTGTTTGCATCTTATTCGAGCCGGAATTTTTTTTATTCCATCCGGAATTTTTATCTGTGACAGGACTTAGGACTTACCCCAAACTTCTTACGAAAAGCATTACTAAATGAAGGTAAGCTAGCATAACCTACTGTTCTGGCTACTTCTGTGACATTCATATTTCTTTCAATAAGCAGCTTATAAGCTAGTTCCATTCGGCAGTGATGCAGATAGCCAAACACCGTAGTCCCAAAAACCTGCTTAAAGCCTTGCTTCATTGTGCAATCATTTAAACCTACTTGTCGTGCTAGTTTAATAAGAGATGGTGGTTTGTCTAGATGTTTTAACAGAATTTCCTTAACATTGTAAATGCGGTCAATATCTGATGGCTTGAGTTTATTAATCTGGAAGCAACCTTGGTTGATTTGTACTTCTTGCTCGACTAGCATTGCTACCAGTTCCCAAACCTTACCTTCAAGATAAATTTGTTTAGTAAAGCCTTGGTATGGACATTGAAGGATTTGCTGTACTGCTATTTGCATTGCAGGAGTTTGAGTTCCATAGCGTTCATAAGTTGGTTGATCCCAACGTCTAATTAGATGTTGTAATTCTTTTGGGAGTTTACCAGATGTCTTTTCTGCAAAGCTATGAAACACATTTGGATGTAGGTGAATAGCTACTTCTACTATCCGCGCTAATGGCTCTAATACAGCGCACTCAGATGCCATACCACTACCACTTAAAAAGTATTCTCCTGTCTTGAACTCAAGGTTTTTAAATTCGCTCTCTAACAAAATAAGGAATCGAAATTCTAATGGATGCTTTCGCTCATGAAGTTTTAAAATGAATGACTTGGGCTGCTGATAATTGGAAATTTCTAAAGATATGCTATCTCGTAGCTGAATCTGTCGCCAATACCCTTGCCCAAATTGATACTTTCTGGTGATATCAAAATCATCTGAATTATCATTATTATGAACTATTCCTGCTTGGTATAATAGTTTTATGTAATCTGGATACGGGAGTATTAATGTCATTGTAATTGTAAGCTAATATGAAGTATTTAAAGAGTCAAAAAAACAGAAACTTGGCTTATCGAGTAGATTCGGTTGTTTGAACCTATCCCACTATTCTAAAAATCCCTACTTCTTTTCGTAAAATGTGCTTGAAAACCTTGATTTGTCGTTTTCAGTTCTCAATAAGCCTAAGCTTTATAGCACAAATATTATTAGTGGAATAGGTTCTTATAAAGATGTTGTTTACGAATTTTCCGAGCAAGAACTGCCACCACACACCAGACAAGAAGGATCGCGAAAAGAATGTCGTTTGGCAAATTCCATTCGCATTAAGTCGATTGTCAGCAGTTGTGACAATAAAGGTTCACTAAACTTAGTAATCAGCTTTATTACCTCTAATGCACTAAGACAAGCTAGTGTCCCAGAAACAGCACCGAGAACCGCGAACCCACGTTGATCCCAATCTGGCTTTTCTGGAAACAAACATGATAGACAAGGAGTGACACCAGGAATAATGGTCGTCAGATAAGCTTCCATTCCGTCCATTGCAGCTTCTACCATTGGTTTTTGCCAGCGCACGCAAGCCTGATTGAGCAAGTTTCGCTCTGTGAAATTGTGGGCGCAATCAACAGCTATATCAGCAGATTGCACTAAAGAGTCTACATTCTCTTTTGTAACGTAATCATGAACTGCTTCCACCTGAATATCAGGATTAATAGCTTGCAGAGTTTCTCTGGCTTTGAATACTCTTGGCTTACCTACCCAATCATTTGTCATCAGAACCTGACGATTCAGATCATCTAGCCGTAAGTCACCACCCCGAACTAGGATTAGCCGCCCAACACCCGCTACTGCCAAATATAGAGCTGATGTACCGCCTAATCCCCCTACACCTGTAACCAAAACCGTTGCAGACTTCAAGCGCTTTTGTCCTGCTTCTCCAAAATTGGGAAGCATCATTTGGCGGTGATAGCGTTCTAACTCACTGGGTGTTAAGTTCATCGCTTTTTAATTCTTTATCAGTCGTAAAATTTACCACCTAGTTGGTAGCAAGTATTGTACTTGTCTATACATTTTCCTGATTTTCTACCTGTAAAGTTGGTATTTGTTCCAAGGACTATTAAGGGAGCTATGTGCAAATATAGCGATGTCTATGATGGTCACTAACTTGTACTGAGCGCAACCGTTGGCGCAGCCTCTCGCAGAGAAGTAGCTTGTCGTACCCCTCCTCTTAAGCAAGCTACGCGGAGCGTCTCCAAGAGTTGTGCGGACTATTCGGTGTCGCAAATGTGGTGCTGCTCTGTCTGCGGAGATGTCGTGATAGTCCTTTATTCGATCATTCCTGCTCTTTGACCAGCACCAATCTATTACTGCCAGTTTGCTCTTTGTCCTGGGTTAAATGCCCAATGAAATAAACCCCGCAGCAAGGCTGTGGGGTCTTTTAGGTATTATTGCTTTCTAGTGGGAATACAGTCAGGGCTGATGCAAGAATCAGTACGGCATCTATAACTGCTGCCTTTGGGTTGAGATTTATCCCCCTTCATAGTGCGGGATATGACTTGATAATTCTCAAAGAATACTTGGAACAATTACTAGTACAGCAGTTTATCACTATCTTGGGACATCGGAAGCCTGCGATCGCAATCCTATGCAGACATTTGCTGATGTGGCTAATAGACTAAGTATCTTTGGTTTAGCTTATCTACATATTATTGATGGGAAAGTTGTAGTAACGAGTTACCTACCGGTAGGCGTAGCCCGTCGTAGACATCGCTCTACAGGGGGCAATCAAACTGCCCCCCCTTAATAGAATCTCAACAATTACTTTAGCCGACGGCAATAATTACGTCTGATGATTTAATTATGGCGTGGACTTCTTTACCTTCAGTAAGTTTGAGATTTTCTGCTGATGATTTGGTAATAATTGCAGTCACCTCTACCCCTGGTGCTACTTCTATCGTTACTTCAGTATTTACAGAGCCAACGACGATGTTTTTTACAGTTCCTTTGAGAGCATTACGAGCGCTAACTTGCATTTGATGACCCCTAGTGGTTTTTTCTTTACACGTAAATATTAACAAGTAATTAAATGAATCTGTATGATTACAAATAGAAAATATATGAATTTTTACTATTAATATAGAAAATATACGTGAATAATTTACTAAATAATTTGTTTGGTATTTGCATCTTTTTAAACCAACTTATTTGGTAATAAAAGGAATACAAAGTAGTTAGTTCAACTAACCACTTTTCAGACTGTTATTTGACAGATGCAAGATAAGTTTTCGGTGCAAGTTCATCTTTTTTGAGGTCTTCATACTCCAATTAGATCGTTCTATCGGGTATCCTTCTCCTGTCGGAGACGCTACGCATAGCTTGCTTTCACGTATCGCTAAAGCGAAAGCTCCGCTAACGCGTAGCGTCCCGTAGGGAAGTAGTGCAGAATCTTGCTACATTTCAAAACAATATTTGGGTAAAAATTCATATTTCCTTTTGCAACGGCAGTCTCCACAATTCGGGAAGGCATTCTATTAACAAGTCGGCAAAGCCACCTAGCAGACTGTCTCCCTGTTGTAACGACTACCGTCTTTTTAATGCAAAATTATCTAGAATCGGAATGTAGTACGAACAACTCCTGTATAGATAGTGTCATTATTGCTGTTCTGTTCTGGGTTAAATATCACAATCAAGCCTGGTGTAATTGAGATATTGTTATTCACTTGGTAGCGATATAGTCCTTCTAAATGGAAAGATGTATCGCTATCTTCACGAAGATTACTAGTAGCAGTAAGAACAGCAGGGCCAAAGTCATTACTCGTCACCTTGGGTGGTTGACCAAAGATTAAACCTCCCAAGTTACCCTTTTTGCCTAAATCAGGGAGAGCTAAAGTGACCGCCCAGTTCCAGATGTCTGCCTTATCACCTCTATTAACATTTGCACCAGAACTAACCTCTGCGATCGCTTGACTATACCCAACCCAACCAGAAAGTACCAATTGGGGGTTGAAACGATAACTGGTTTCTATCCCATAATGATTGGCTGAAGTGGCAACACCAGCACCAAATGGGGTATTAGCGAAAGCGCTACCATAAGCCCCCGAAACGGAAACATCATTATTACCACCAGTAAAGTAAGAGTGTGCATAGCTCAAAGCAAAAGTTAAGTTTTGGTTGGGCTGGAATGCTAATTGAGCTAAAGCACCATAACTACCATCAAATAGCCCTGCACCAGCACTAGGATCATAAGCTCTTCTAGCAAGATAACCCCCAGATAAAGTAATCGCGTCGCTCAATTTAAAGATGGCGCTGACCCCTGAACCTGTATTACTAGCAGAACCCGTATTACTGGCGCGGTAAATAGGGGAGAATCGACCAAACCGCGAAAGAGATCCAATCGGGGTTGAGGACAGCAAAGGGTTAACAGTGTTGAAGTTGTCGTAGAACTCCCCACCAATAGCATCAACAATGACATTGATTTTGTCACCTACCGGGAAGCGATAATATAATTTGCCCACTACAATGGTGTTGTCGTTGTTCCCGTCCCACGATACACGGGTCATGTTTGTACCTGTGACTGCCCCACTAAAGGCTGTGGTGTTGTTCGCTTCTAAACGGGTAAACAACTGGTCTTTGCCAGTGAAACTACTAATTAGATTCAAGCGGATGCGATCGCTGAAAATCGCATTGTCCTGAAGCCTTCGTCCACCTGATGCTGTATACTCGTTAGCTCTTGCAGCCTCTCTAGCTGTACCCGCAGGAGCTGCTTCAATTCTTCTCCAGCGATCGGAATCTAGCGCTCTATCCCCACCAAACACACTCCCAACAGAGAAAATTATTTCTGCATTTAACTTGGTAGTAGTCGAAAATTGTTGATTTTCCAGGTTTGCATTCCGAGCTTCCAACCCATCTATCCGTCCCCGTATTTCAACTAGCCCGTCAGCAAATTCTTCTTGCAATTTTCGCAAGGTTTCTAAGTCTTCTTTTGTCACTAAATCTGCTGTGCTAGTAGCAATCAATTCATTAACCCGATTCAGACAAGCGTTAAGACCTGCGGCAAACTCATAACGAGTCATTGCCCGATTTCCTTGGAAACTGCCATTAGGATATCCAGCTATACAACCGTAGCGCTCAACTAAAGATTGTAAAGCCTGGAATGCCCAATCTGTAGGTTGCACATCAGATAGTTGAGAGACTGAAGTAACCTGACTCATGACTGAGTTCGGATTTTTGCTGCTGCGATCGTTGAACTGCGGGATCTGGTCAGATGAAGTAACGCCGATAGGTGCAGTCAAAACAGCTTGATTATCTGTTTGAGCAACCACACCTTCTTTTGCCGGAGACTGAGTAGTCTGCATATCTGCTGGAATAGCTGATGCACCTTGAGCATTCACCAGACTAACTACTAATAAGATTGGAGCAATCAACAATGAATTATGTAAAAAACCAGACATTAACCTCACACCTCAAATACTATTAGACCAACTTGATTCCTGAAATAGTTGGTACTAAAAAACACCCAATGCATTATTATTACCAGATTTTCAGCTTTTTACCATATAAGTTGGTAAAAAGCTGGCAAAATTTTAGTCAGTATCGGTACAGTTATTGATAACAGTCAGTTATAAGTGGTAATCTGTGATTTTTTACCAGTTTTTTTGGTTACTAGTCCGCTAGATTGGTAAATTATGAATTAATTAAGAAAAAATGCTTGAGAGACTGCAAATGAATAATAAACGAATGCTGACTTTTGTCAGTTGGGTATTTATCTCGTTTTTGCTAATCGTCGGCTGTAGTCAAACGACTACACCTAACTTATCCTCAACTCCTAGCCCAGCAGCCCAAACAGCAAATTTGACGATATCAGCAGCTGCTAGCCTCAGGGATGCAATGGACGAAATCAAACCTCTCTACACTAAAGAGAAGCCAAATGTTACTCTGAGCTACAACTTTGGTTCATCAGGCGCTTTGCAACAACAGATTGAACAGGGTGCAGGAGTTGACGTTTTTATCTCAGCTGCAACTAAACAGATAGATGCTTTACAGAAGAAAGGTTTGTTAGTTGATGGGACTCGCAAGGACTTACTGAAAAATCAATTGGTGTTGATAGTACCGCAAAATTCCACAACTGTGGCTGATTTCAAAGACTTAACTTCACCACGCATTAAGAAAATTGCTCTAGGCGAACCTAAAAGTGTCCCTGCTGGACAATACGCTCAACAAGTCTTAACGTCATTAAAAATTCTTGATGCCGTTAAAAGCAAAGCCGTCTATGCCAAAGACGTTCGTCAAGCTCTCAATTACGTAGAATCAGGCAATGCTGATGCTGGGATCGTCTACCTCTCAGATGCCAAAAGTACGCCAAAAGTCAAAATTATAGCAACTGCATCTGAAAAAACCCATTCTCCCGTCGTCTATCCGATCGCAGTTCTTAAAAGTAGTAAAAATGTCGATGCCGCTAAGGATTTTGTGCAATTTTTATCGGGCAACCAAGCCAAAACTGTGTTTGAAAAACAGGGATTTACGGTAGCTGGTAGTTAACACCAGAGAAATTTTGACAAGGCTGGTTGAGGATTCAAAGCACTACTCAAACCAGCCCTAATAAGCACCGTTCTTATCCACAAAACTATGCCACTGGATTTATCGCCCCTCTGGATATCACTTAAAACTTCATTACTTGCAACATTTATTACCTTCTTCCTTGGCATTTGGGCTGCCTACTGGATGCTGGAATATCGCGGCAAAGGTAAATCTTTGATTGAGGGTGTCTTTGTTGCTCCTCTGATTTTACCCCCGACAGTTGTCGGCTTTTTACTACTGCTATTTTTTGGTAAAAATGGCCCCGTAGGTAAACTCATGAAGCCTTTAGACTTCAGTATCGTTTTTACTTGGTATGGT
Organism: Nostoc sp. 'Peltigera membranacea cyanobiont' 213; assembly: GCF_002245975.1. Lineage (NCBI taxonomy): Bacteria > Bacillati > Cyanobacteriota > Cyanophyceae > Nostocales > Nostocaceae > Nostoc > Nostoc sp. 'Peltigera membranacea cyanobiont' 213. The sequence goes on from NZ_NOLI01000102.1 coordinate 14,122, forward strand.
GCTGCGATCGCTGCTACAGTCGTCTCGTTCCCGTTAATGTATAAAACTGCACTAGGAGCGTTTGAACAGATTGACACTAATCTCTTGCGGGTAGCCAGAACTCTTGGTGCAACAGAAATGGCAATCTTCTGGCGCATCAGTCTACCTCTAGCACTGCCCGGAATTGTAGCGGCTACAACTCTCGCCTTTGCCCGTGCTTTGGGTGAATTTGGTGCCACGTTGATGCTGGCGGGTAATATCCCAGGACAAACGCAAACGATTCCAATGGCAATATATTTTGCTGTGGAAGCGGGAGCAATGGATGAAGCCTGGTTTTGGGCGATCGCCATTATGGTAATTTCTTTATCTGGAATTATTGCAGTCAGCTACTGGCAGGAAGTTAGAGAGAAGAGGAGACAAGGGAGACAAGGGAGACAAGGGAGTGAATCGTTTTCATTGTCTGTACCTGACTCCGCAGTAGGACTATTTGTGGATATTGAAAAACGACTCCCGAGTTTTCATCTTAAAGTGTCCTTTAACACCAATGAACAACCCTTGGGATTGTTGGGGGGTTCTGGAGCAGGTAAGAGCATGATTTTGCGCTGCATTGCCGGCATAGAAACGCCCACAATTGGGCGTATAGTCTTAAATGGCAGAGTCTTGTTTGACTCAGAACAAGGAATAAATGTGCCTTGCCGCGATCGCCGCATCGGTTTTTTAGTGCAGAACTATGCCCTCTTCCCACACATGAGTGTGGCGCAAAATATTGCTTTCGGCTTACCCAAAGGGTTATCTGCTCTTAATATCAGGGCGCTCTTAGAAGAACAGCTAATAGCCATGCAGTTAGAGGGATTAGGCTCACGCTATCCGCACCAATTATCTGGAGGTCAACAACAAAGGGTAGCTTTAGCAAGAGCATTGGCAAGTCAGCCAGAAGCGTTGCTACTGGATGAGCCGTTTTCCGCACTCGATACCCACTTGCGTAGTCAACTAGAACAGCAAATGACAGAAACTCTAGCTGATTACCAAGGCGTAACTCTATTTGTTACCCATAATATGGAAGAAGCTTACCAGATTTGCCCTAGCTTATTGGCATTAGAACATGGTTTAGCAGTGCATTATGGCTCCAAACACGATATTTTTGAGCATCCCACCACTGTAGGTGTCGCCCAATTAACCGGGTGCAAGAACTTCTCTCGTGTTGTTTTTGAATCATCAAATCAGGTGCAAGCACTTGATTGGGCTTGTAGCCTCCAAGTAATTGAACCTATCAACAGCAAATTATCTCACGTTGGCATTCGCGCTCATCAGCTCATCTTTACCAACGACTCATCACAGGTGAATACCTTTCCCTGTTGGCTAGCACAGACAGTTGAAACACCTCACCGGATGACGTTATTTTTAAAACTACATTCTGCTAGTAATAGTCATCAGGATTACCATCTGCAAGCAGAAGTCTTCAAGGAAAAATGGGCAACCATAAAAGACGAACCTTTTCCTTGGTATGTGCGTTTAGATCCTCTGCGTTTAATTTTGATGGAGTAGTTTGAGTTTGCGTTCTACAAGAGGTAACACCAATTCTCCAAAAGCTACAGACGCTCTTATGCTCTTACGCAAAGACGAGGATCGTTTCGTTGCGTGCGGGGGTTCCCTCCGTTGAGCAAACTGTCCGTCGCGGAGATTGATCTGTTGCGACATTATAGAGAATTGGTATAAAAACTTAAAAAATGCCAGTCATATCTAGTTATTGTGATGATTCCATGAATAATAGTATCGAGAAAACTACCCGAAGGTAGTTCATAACAGCTAGTACAGCATGGCGTAAATAAGCCACCCCTGACGCTCGTTCGCTCTTAGCGTCTCCCCTTGGGAGAAGACTCGCTCGGCAGTTTCTCATGGGGGGAACCCCCTTCTCTGCGAGACGCTCCGCGAAGGCGCTAGCCTCTCCCTTTGGGAGAAGACCGGACTGCCTCACCATTCCAAATCGCTTAAAACAAATACCAAAAGTCTTGTATAAATACCAATAAATTTGGTATTGTGATTGCAAATTATCTTTGCGAAATTCACGTCGGTAATTTATTGAAGAAAGTTTTTAAGAAAATACTAAGGCGTATTTACAAATTGCCCCACTTCTGATCGCAGGGGGGGCAATAAGTTGCTGTGAAATTTGCATTAATTGGAGTGAGGTCTGATGAAATCATCTCAAAAACTCGGACTGATTATTTCTGGAATCACCAGCGTTTTTATGAGTACTGCTGTGGTTAGTAGCACTTATATTCCGAAAGCACAAGCTATTCCCAAGAAACAAGCAGAAAATCTTGTTGTCAACGGAGTTTTTACAGTAGACCCGCTTGTAAGTCCTTACGATCGCACCAGGAATAATCCTTTCATTTCTGGATGGTTTAATAGTACTGCGGCTGATGTTGCCACTACTATTTTTTTAGAAAATTATACCGTTGATAATGCTGAGAACTATTCTTTGAGTGTACGTCTTGCTCCACGTTACGATGATAACGGCCCTATTTTTACCTACATCTCACAGAAACTCAAGACTATACCCGGCCGTCAATATGAACTAAGCTACTATCTAGCAAACGCAGATGATGACCCAAATGAGAATGTATTTCAGACATACGTAGGTGGAAAATTAATTGATGAGAAAGTCAATGTTGGCTTTAACAATAAGGGTGATATTGTCGGATTTTTCAACGATGGTACCAAAAGACGTGGTTTTATAGCTCGCAAAAAACCAAGTAACTAATATTCTTGTCTTCATGACACGAAATTTACAAATAACTCATGCACATTCTGATCTATTCCTACAACTATCATCCAGAGCCGATTGGAATTGCTCCCTTAATGACCGAATTGGCAGAAGGACTAGTAAAGCGAGGTCATGAAGTGCGAGTAATTACCGGAATGCCCAACTATCCTCAGCGCGAGATTTACGATGAGTATCGGGGTAAGTGGTACGTTAATGAACAAAAAAATGGCGTCACAATCCAACGAAGTTACCTGCGGATTAAATCTAAACCCAACCTCCTAGATCGGCTTTTATTAGAGTTGAGCTTTGTATTCACCAGCTTGCCACAAGTCTTTAAAGGTAAACGTCCAGATATGATTATCTTAACAGTTCCGCCTCTTTTTGGTACATTACCAGCAACAATATTTAGTTGGTTATACAACTGCCCATTAATTCTGAATGTGCAAGATATTTTACCAGAAGCTGCCGTGCGTGTTGGGCTACTGAAAAACAAATGGATGATCCGAACTCTTACAGCCTTAGAGAAATTTGCATATCGAACTGCACACACTATTAGCGTTATTGCTGATGGGTTTAGTGAGAATTTAGTGAATAAGGGAGTACCTGTTAATAAAATTGTTTGCATTCCTAATTGGGTGAATATAAATTTCATTCGCCCTTTACCTAAACACAATAACGCCTGGAGACATACACATCAACTGGATGGCAAATTTGTAGTACTTTATTCGGGCAACATTGCTTTAACGCAAGGTTTAGAGACAGTAATAGAAGCAGCAGTTTGTTTGCGTCATATCAAAGATATCGTCTTTGTGATTGTTGGCGAATCAAGAGCATTGCAAAGGTTACAGGAATATTGTCTATTAAATGGAGCCGATAATGTTTTGCTCTTACCGTTGCAGCCACGTGAAAAAATACCCGAAATGCTAGCAGCGTCTGATGTGGGGCTGATTGTGCAGAAGTGCAATGTGATTTCTTTCAATATGCCTTCAAAAATACCACTACTGCTGGCGAGTGGACGCCCGATTGTAGGTTCAATTCCCGCCAATGGTACTGCTGCTAAAGCGATCGCACTCAGTGGTGGTGGGATAATTGTGGAGCCAGAATCACCCAATGCAATGGCCGCTGTAGTACAGGATTTGTATAACAATCCTATTCTAAGAGCGAAGCTAGGTAATCAGGGAAGACAATTTGCTGTAGAAAACTATTCTTTGGAGCAAGCACTTGATCGGTATGAAGGATTATTTTCTGATATTGTTGCCAACCGGGCATCATCTGAAGGTATTTTGCCAAAATTCAATGTGTCAAAGAGCTAGTACCGCAAGGTGGAAGTCAAAAGTCAAAAGTCAAAAGTCAAAATGAATACATCGTAAGAGTTTCGTTGATTTGGAATGGGTGGTTTATTTACACCGTGCTGTACTAGGGCTATCATTGGCGAATGATTCTGGATTTATCTTGAAGCACTAAAACAGCGTTACTAAAAATTAATCCTCGTAAAGTCAAATTTAACAACTATCATAAAGTATTTAGTGAATCATTAGATTTTGTGGATAAAAACCGAGGATATACCCTAGCTCTAGCTGTCTGTGAAATACTACTGCCTTGATTAATACCAAATTTTCGCCTATTCACCTGTTTGACTAGGCTTCATCATCTGATGTTTCTTCAATCTCGATTTCCCAAGGTTCTCCTTTATAATCTGGTGAAAAAAGGTGAATTTTGCCCTTGTTGGAAAACTGCTTCAACTTTTTGATGAACTGGGGAATAGCATCGACTATATGCAGATAACTTTCTATGTCATAACAGATAATGAGTAACATCAGAGGACTAGTATTTATCTTGAAATACCAGTGACAATTTGATAGTAAAACTCGCATAATTGGGCCGCAGGCTTGATAAAATCGCCTGCAAGTGGCTTCTTCTAATTGCCTGTAGAATAACTCGTTAAGTATGGGTGCTCCAGTTGGAGGCAAATCATCTGCGGGAAGGGGGAATTTATTCATAGTAAATAACTAGGGATTGGGAATTATTAGTCAAAAAAAAACAATGCTCATGCGTTTTTTCATCACGCCATCTTTGAATAGATGGCGCAACAGGCACTTTTCTAATTGCACCCAAAGTAGGGAAATCATAGTAAATGTTCTTGTTTTTGTGTTGCAAGCCATTGCAGTTCTAACCACAAACGCGGATCTGTCTGCTTTACCTTCGACATCGGATCTCGCAGCAGATGTGTAGCATTTAGGCAGACAACTTCAACTAATCCTGTATATTCTGCTACTTCTCTGAGTATAGATATTTTGGCTTTGACATCAGCAATCAGATTGTCAGGGCAATAAATAGTGAAGTATGGCAGAAAGTGAACACGAGGTCTTCCCCAATAAGACTCAATGAGTTTAACATGACAGTGTTTTAGCAATTCATCGACTTGTGGGAAAGAATGAGCAATAACCGTTTTGAATTCTTTGACTAGCTCTTGTTCATACCAACTTGTGTTCATAGTTATAACTTTCATGCTGAAAGTAGCAATTGGGAATTTTGAATTGTGAGTTAGTTTTTCTACTAATCACTGATAACTAAGCATTTACTAGCCTTGGTGCAAAGATTTTTTGGGGTACTGTGTAGTACAAAAAGGTCGGCGAAGCAATTTTTTACTAATGCTGCTTCCATTCTCTTCAAACACTATCAAGTGTAATACTTGCTCTAGCAAACACCGTTTGTCAAAAATGCCTTGAATCAGCACTTCTAGTTCAGTTGCGCCCTTGGCAGGAAAATCTTCTCCATCAATGGTGCGCCAGGGTAAAAACTCCTGCCAGTCTGAGGTTAATGTACCGATTCGTGCCCGATTTCCATAAGTAACAACTAGGAATGTATTGTAGTCAAACAGCTTTGGTATTTGTTGACAGTAGGTCTGAATTCGCTGATAACCTTCTTTGAAAGTCGCCTGTTCATCACTTAGCTGAATCGAGGCAATAACTGCCAAGGGTAAACCGTTAATAAACACAACTACATCAGGACAGTGAGTATAACTCCCCTCAACTATAGTCAAGGGATGAATAGCTAGCCAATCATTGTTTAGTAGATTAGACGTATCAATGAGACACACAAAGTCATGAACTATTTCTTCGTTATACAGGTATTCAACTTCCACACCATTGGTCAAAAATTTGTGAAAGCGACGGTTATTTTCCAGCAAGTCGGAACCATACCATGAGTGCAAGTAACCTGATAGAGGGAGCAATGCGATTTTGTGAGGTGCTAAAACCGAGAACGGAAATAGGTATTTCGGGATGCGATCGCAACGAAATAAACCTGGTTTTATTGAGAATATGGCGATGTAGTTGATAATTAAACCCCGATCTCACATTTTCGCATTGCTCCCCCTGATAGATAGCTGCGGCGATCGCCTCATCCGGTTTTGTCGGGTTAATTTTCTGCAAAGCACTATGAAGGCGCTCATACAGAACTACCTCAGTATAATTACTGCGCCCTATCTGATGTTTACCCAAAGCAATATCTGGCTCTAATAAAACTGTATAGCCAATAACCTCGAACCAGGTAAGCGCATATGGTGCGATCACTTCTCTGCGTTCCCTGCGGGATGCTAGGCGTTTGCGTAGAATGCTTTTGAATAGGGGTACGCCCAACCCAGGCATCGCAGATTGTGTGAAATCAAAACGTCGGCGAAGCTTTCTTGTAACAAGACTCGCTTTGGCAGTTGTTTTTTTTTAGCTGTGCTGGATTCATGAACAGTAAAAGACTTAATTTTAGTCAATGCAGGAGCTAGGCACGAGTTGATCAGCATTGGTTGGTATATTTTTGATCGAATATACGACTTGATAGTAACTATCAAAGCTGAAGTTGATCGGCAAGATTGTATCTTGTGTTACTTATTACCAATTTTATTGGTAATTTGGGGATAAACAGTTAGAATTGGCTCTGTATTAATGCTTAACCTTTGTTTCCTGCTCTAAAAACAGGTTGCCAATATCAAATAAAAGCTGCATAGTACCTCGATAGCCAACCTTGGTGAACTGACGATAATCTAAGCGGTCAAAAACGGGAATCCCTTGACGGTAGAGAGGAATTTTTAAGCGTTGAGCGATCGCCTCTCCATGAGAGTTGGTAATTAGTAAATCAGACCCAACCGCCAGTTGCTCAAAGTCTTCCAAATCACCGATAGTGACGCTCTTGATCGGCAGTTTTTCTAGTAGAGGAAAGCGTGTCGTTGTCACTGCTGAGTGAATCTGAACTCCTAGCGATCGCAGAAAAGAAACTGTTGACCAAAGTAAATCTGGTTCCAGCGCCAAAGAAACTCGCTTGCACCCAAAGTAAAAGTGATTCTCCAACATCACGTGTTGTAATTGACGGCGTTGACGGCGGTATTTCTCCGGTACGCTGACACCACTGATATCCGCCAATGCTTGCAGGAATTTATCTACTGCTGCTAGTCCCGTCAGTTCACCAAATACCTCATAAGGTATATTGAATCTCTGCTCCAAAATTTGCGCCCCACCGCGCATACTATCACCCAGCGCCAAAGTGAATACAGAACTGCCTATTGAGCGTAATTGTGCTGCATTTGTGCCCTTAGCTGTAATGGCACTAGAAGAATCTTCTATATGACCATCTAGTACACCAGAAAGGTCAGGTACAACAATAGGTACAAGTCCAAAAGAGGTAACAATCTCTTTGATTTACTGGACATCCCCTGGTGTGAAGGCAGAACTCGCCAAAATAGTGATTTGTGTGGCACAAGCGTCTTGCTTAGAGCCTTTTTGGGGAATTTCCCTGACTATACTCTCAACTGCACCAGCAAAACCATCCTGTAATGTACCTTTGAAATCCGGTGTAGAAACAAGCACAATTGGTAAATAATCCAGTTCTGGGTGACGGTGGCGAATCTCCTTGACAAAGCGCCCCATATCATCGCCTCTGGTTTCCACAAGCCCAGTACTACAAAGACCGATAATTTCTGGTTTGGATCTCTGCACCAAAGTCAAGATTGCTTGTTCAACTCTTTCCTCGCCACCCAAAATGGTTGCAACTTCAGTCATCGCCGTACTGGAAAGGGGAATCGCCTGACGAAAATGTTGTACTAATACTGCCTTAGTCAAAGCAGTACAGCCTTGAGAACCGTGTAATAAAGGCATGATTCCCTTCAATCCCAAAAAGGCTAAAACTGCACCCACAGTTTGGCTTTGCTTCAGGGGATTAACTGCAACTGATGTACTCGTAACGCTAATAATCGCCATCAAATTTCCTCCTGTTGAGAATTTCCTGCTGACTCTACTCCTACTTCCCACGGGGCTGGCTGGTATACTTGTTCCCACACAGGGTTGTAAAAAGCGGCATACAGTTCTCGTGCTACCTCTAAGATTCCTATATAGCCTGCATAGGCATGATTGCGTTCTTGATTAATATCTAGGAATGGAATCCTAGCAGTGAGAGAAGTGTCTTGATAGCGCTTATCAGCAATTAACATATCCGCTTGATTTTCGTTAATTATCTGTAGGATTTCTTCAGGACTATTTTGCTCTAGAATTATGCCATCTTCACCCAACAAACTTTTGACTCTGATTTTATCTTCATCAGTATTATTCTTAGTCAGAATAGCAATAACTTCCATCTCCAATTTCTTAGCAGCAAAGATAATCAACCAACTCTTGAAACTTCCAATAGAAAGGATAATGCGCTTACCTTGCAATCGGGTAATATACAGAGCGAGTTTTTCATCTATTGCAGCAGTTTCTTCTACAATTAACTTTTCTGTACGTTCCTGCAAATCAGAATTACCTAACTTTGCAGCAATATTCCTTAAACATTGATTCATTGACTCTATACCATAGATAGACTCTTCAATATAGGGAATGCCATATTTTTTTTCCATCCCTTTTGCCACGTTGATTAGTGCTTTGGAAGAGAGCAACACGTTAAGTTTGGCGCGATGGGCATAGCAAATTTCTTTGTAGATAGCATCGCCTGTAATTTTTGCCAAAACTCTGATACCTAATTTCTCCAATAAAGGTAGAACATTCCATATTGCACCTGCGATGTTATGTTCACCAATTAGGTTGATGTCATAGGGTGTACTAGTGTCTGGTTCAGATGTTCCAATAACGTGTTCTAGCAACGCTTCACCAGCAACACGGTTGCCCAAATTTTGGTTCCCAATAAAGCCAGGGCAATGTACTGGGATAGTGGGTATTCCTGTTTTCTCTGTGGCATCTTTGCAAACTCCCTCGATATCATCTCCAATCAGGGCGGTGATGCAAGTGGAGTAAACAAATACCGCCGCCGGTTTGTAGCGTCTTGCTAATTCTAAAATGCCTTTGTAGAGCTTTTTGGCTCCACCGAAAATGATATCGTTCTCATCAATGTCGCTGGTAAAACGTATCTTGTACAGCATCGAACCAGAAGAAAGACTGCTGTAACTTCCCCAAATACTGGCAGCACAGCCACTTGGCCCGTGAACTACATGAGCAGCATCGGTGATTGGTACTAGGGTAATCATTGCACTATCAAAAGCACAACTCCCTTGAGTAGTTCCAGGTTGGGGTAATTGTGTGGAGGACTTTTTTTTATGCAGTTTCTGCTGCTGAGGAGCATCTTCAGAATTGAAGTCACTGAGTGAATCGTTAATTTTTCCTGGAGTGGAATTCATTTGTTTGGTGACAATAGGTAGAAGTTATTAGGTCTTAACTGAATTACCAAAACATGAAGATGATTTTAATTTATTAACTGTGTATCTAAAGTATGGAAGAAAAGGAAAGGAAAGGGAATGAGAAAGATAGTTTTTCATCCCCTAAAACATAAACATTTACTAGGTTAGAGAAGGAGAAAACAAAAACACGAACTAGACTATTAAAGTATTAATTTTGCTGTGTACACCTTGATAGATTGGTGTTAACACGGTGAAGATCAAACACACAGAGTTAAGATCAGCTATTCGATTACCTCCATTTTCAAGGATTGGTCAGAGGGTGGGCCAAAATAGCCCACCTGATATTTACTCTGTATTTAGCACCGGAGTCTGAACAAGAATCTTACTTCTTCTAGCTACCAGAAACTATTTCTACGTTTCCTTTTTTAACTGCTTCTAGCGCTTCGCCTTGAACGTCTTCTAGCTTCTTAGCAGCATCTGCTTGGCTAATCATTTTTGCAGCATTTTCTTCACTTTCAAGGATGCCGAACTCAATCAACAAATCTTCTAGTTCATCCATCTCGATAGGTGTGGGAACAGTAAGATTTGTATTGTTGATAATCTTGTCCGCTAATGTGCGGTATTCATTAGCTTGTTTGCTATCAGGTGCATACTCGTTCACTGTCATCCGGCGCAATTCGGCGTGTTGCACGATATTGTCACGTGGGACGAAGTGAATCATGTGGGTATTCAATCTGGCAGCCAGGGTGCTAATCAGTTCGTCTTCCCGGTCAGTTTGACGGCTGTTACAAATCAGCCCACCCAAACGTACACCACCAGTATGAGCATATTTGAGAACGCCACGAGCAATGTTGTTGGCCGCAAACATCGCCATCATTTCACCAGAGGTAACGATGTAGATTTCTTGGGCTTTACCTTCACGAATTGGCATAGCAAAACCACCACACACAACATCGCCCAATACGTCGTAGGATACGAAATCTACGTCTGAGTAAGCGCCGTTTTCTTCAAGGAAGTTAATAGCGGTGATGATACCCCGACCGGCACAACCTACACCAGGTTCTGGCCCACCAGATTCTACGCATCTGATATCCCGGAAGCCAGTGATTACCACTTCTTCAAGTTCGATATCTTCCACAGCACCCCGTTCAGCAGCTAGGTGCAACACGGTGGTTTGGGCTTTACAGTGCAAAATCAATCGGGTAGAGTCAGCTTTAGGGTCGCAACCCACAATCAAGATGCGTTGACCCTTTTCTGCCATAGAGGCGAGGGTATTTTGGGAGGTAGTAGATTTACCGATACCGCCTTTACCGTAGAAAGCAATTTGTCTAATTTTTCCGTCGGACATGATGATTGATCCTGTAATTGTTTGTTTGCTGGGTCTGTCGGTTTATCAGGCATTGGTACTTACTGTGTGCCTACCGAAGGCGTTGGCACTTTGTGCCTACCGGAGGTACTCGCGCTGTAAAATTACAGCAGTGACCTTATGTAGAACGTCATTGGAGGTGATCGTTCTACAGCAAAAAGAGTCCGAAGAAAGAACATATTCAAGTTGTGGTCAGTTTTCGTTGGTCATTAGTCATTGTTTTTTCTGACTAATGGCTAGAGCAATAAGACATCACTCAAGGAATATTGCAAGTATTACCATCCGCTCACTTAAATGATTTCTCTAGCGGTAGCAATACCAATTGGAAAAAAGAAAGCTACAGATTCCAAGCCGGAAACTCAAATTGAAATCCGAATTACGAATTCAGCATCATCAGTTGTTGTAATTCCCTGAAGGTTGCTCATACCTAAAGAGTGGTTGCAGCAGGATTTAAATTTACGCCAAGTTTTCCCTAAAGCACACAACCAACCATTGCAATCCACTTTAAACAGTCGCTACAACTTCCCCAATTTTGCTGATATCGTAACCGCCAAGAATTTCAAATTGGGAGTGAACCATCCGATGTCCCAAAGTACTGAGCAACTGCTGTACTGGTGCTTCTTCTAAATATTCCTTAAGAATCACCAAATCATATCGTGACTGATGTAAAGGGATAAATCCCAGCCCAAAGGCGGTAGCTACAGATGCCGTACTTATACCTGCATCGGCAACTCCTCTGACTACAGCTTGAGCAACATCTTGGTGAGTTTTGAGTATATTGTCAAAGCCCTGAATAGCATCGAACGGTATCTGCTCTTTTTGGAGTGTTTGTTCCAAAAGCATCCGACTACCAGAACCGATTTCGCGGTTAACAATAGTCGCTCCCCCAGCAACTAAGTCGCTAACTGTTCTAATTCCCATTGGGTTCCCTGACTTCAACAAAAGTCCCTCCTCCCAAACACCAAGGGTAATCAGAACTGCTTCCCTCCCAGCCAGAACATCTCGAACAAAGGGAGTATTATACTCACCAGTCTCAGGATCGTACAGATGCATCCCAGCGATGTGCGCCTCACCTCTGCATAGACTGTGCAATGCAGCCATGCTATTGGCGAAGTTATATTGGACTCGCAGTTGCGGATGCCAGCGTTCGGTGGCTCTTGCCCATAGTGAAATCACAGGGGCACAACCAGCAATCACAACTGTGTTGTGAAGTGTGTCGAGATTATCGTCTAAAAGACGGACTCGAATTTTATTTGTACCTGTGCAACTCTCACCCTCACCATCAGCCGGAATCATATCTTGGCGAAAAGCATCCTTACCAATCAAGGGATAAGCTATCCATTGTCCTCCCACACGAGCCATGCTAACTCGCAGTTGCTGACCATTAGGAACAGGTTTGGCAAGAACGGCTTCAATTTCAGGTAAATCCCGCTCTAACCAGAATAGATCCTCAACTTGACAGCCAAGCGCTTTGGCCAAGCGAAGTGTTATGGCTACTGAGGGAGCATATAGCCCCGACTCTACACCACTAATAGTCTGACGAGTCACACTAGCGATGTTAGCCAAATCTTGTTGGCTCATGCCTAAGCGAGTTCTAATCGACTTCAAGTTATTACGGAGGTCACTATCCTGCTTCATTGGCTTTGTCTCTTGGTTTTAAAAAGCCGTAGCGGATTTAAATATTGCATCTGCCAAGGCGAAAGTCTGGTCTTTGAGTTTATATCATTCTCTTTGACGAGTTTTTGTGCTTTCGCTGTCTTGATTCCCCATATAAAAAGACTATCACAGAAATTGCCAGTTTGCTTGCCAAGCGCAAATTATTTTTGCGGATGGTTACTTTTTACCTGCTACTTTGGCTCAAAAGCCCCAAATTTCAATAAACAGAGACATTTATCTAGCAGCAGCTTTCTACCAACTAAATTGGTAGAAAGTAGTATTCAATACAGTTTTAGAGATTAGTTTCAGCTTTGATGCTTGATAGGCGAGTAATGCAAGCCGTAGAAAACATACTACTAACCAATGAGAGTTCTTTGGGGTAAATCTTACCTGACGAATTAGTGCTGTAGTAGAACAAAAAAACCTACTCAAAGAAGTAGCAGAATACTTGGGGCTAGTCGAGGTTGTTTGGTTAAATGCCAATAATTTGATGCGTGTTCCACTCTCAAATCTCAAATCTCAAGCAAACTTATCCCAGTTGTGGTTAGACTTATTGTCGATTGTCACTCAAGAACAATAATCTAGTAAACCTGATTTTTCTGCAATATTCAATCTGCAAAAAATCAGAAGTACCAATCTTCACCGCAGCTTCGTTATTTTTGAAGCTTACCAAAACCTTATGAATCAACCATGCTTACATCCAGATGATTTGCCTTCACCCCAAACAATCAAGCTGAGTGAAATACTATTCAGACAGCTTGAAGAAGCAACGAAAAAAAGCTTTTTCCTAACGTGCGATCGCATGACACGTATTTTGTTATCAAGTTGTCATTGGTATTTCCAAATCAATAGTGGCGTTTTGACATTGATCTTGATTTGTAATAATATGGAGAGCTATCGCAATATCATGAAAGCTGTTCCCCAATTTGCCGACCACTTAAAACAGTTTGCCAATAGAGCTAAAATTACTGTCAGTTCTCCAGTTGACAAAGGTATACCGTGGGTACTCAGCATAGATAATGTCTTACCTTAAGGAGACTTACCTAGTATCTGATAGATAAACCAGAATTTATTCTAGGAAAATCATCATTTCATTTGCATCAATCATCAAATAGACTGCTGGTGTGTTGCGTGACTCTACGCTCCAAATTAATAGCAGCCTCTGATGTCATTCACCAATACTATGAGCGCTCTTTTATGTCTCTGGTGAGAAAAAAATGCTCTTATTTCCTTAGATTCTTTAAATTCCTTAAAGGCTATCAACAATGCAGGCACTCTTGTGTCGAAAATATTGGGAAACAATAAAATAATTCACGGTGGCGAAATTTTTAAAGCCATCACGTTTCACCTTCTTGAAACGCTAACTCCAACGAAAATGGTAGGCATCCAGGATTGACAGCCGCCCACTCATTGGCTTCTGCAATTAGAGTTTTGTTACCTGAATCGAGATAAAATTGCATTTTGGCACTCTGCTCGAGTCTTTCCCCTTCCTTACCCCCAATTAAGCATCGTGCAATCAGGCAGTACTCTCTAGCTACACGTTTGGGGGAGCAATGCGATTTTGTGAGGTTGGACAAAAAAGGTGCGATCGCTAAAAATCAAATCTAAGTAAAAAGTGCTTTTATTTACATAAAATATATTGTTTTACACAAAAATTTATCTTGATGAGATATCTCAAAAAGATTACTAGCAAGTATTTTGACGATTATTCCTAAAAATATCTACAAGCAGTCTTTGATACTTGGTATCAAAAGAACAAGAGAAAATATTCTTTCCTGCCAACGACCGTCCAAAAACTGGAGTCGGCTGGGAAATCACCACTACTTCTGGCGAGGCAGAGATTGCTCTAGCACAGCATTTGGCTAATACAGGCGCTAAAGAATATGGGTGCGACTCTTTTAGGAAGACGGAGAATAGAGTTTAAACAGGTATTGCAAGAGTCGGAGGGGTAATAGAACAACGAGCTTGAATCACTTGCTTCATCAGAGGAATAGCACCAAAGTATAAAGCGAGGTGATTGCGTTGATGTTCTTGCAGCAAATGAAAACGCCAATACTCATCCCAATCACCGCTAATGTAAACAGAACGAAGACGTAAAACAGCCTCAGCACCTGCTAGACTCCATCTAGC
>NZ_NOLI01000103.1:0-28672 GCF_002245975.1 Nostoc sp. 'Peltigera membranacea cyanobiont' 213
CGACGGCTGCTTCTCCTTCCCCCTCCTCACAATGATTATCATTCTTGTATTTGGTGATTTTATTGCTTGGAAGTCCCTAATTAGTTAGGAGTTTACAACTCACAATTCCTAACCTTCCCACTATTTCAGTAGTTCAGCACCTCCTCGTTGGGGTGACTGTGGAGTAGTTGATTTACTAGGAGTGGCTGTGGTGTCAGGAGTGGGGGATAGGGTATTTTGGGAAGTGGGGTTAAATATATTTACTAAGACTTGCACTAGGGCATCTCGCTGACTGCGAGTGAGACGTGCGATCGCAGCTTTATCGCCATCAATAGGATTTTCCCGTAGTGAATCATTGCCCGGATAGGTAGTATCATACATAATTTCATTCGCGCCCAGGTAATCAGCTAAAGTCAGCTTCCAATCGAAGCGATAAATTGGGGCACGCCCTTTGGTATAAACGTGATATCTAATCAGGCGATTTACTAGGGTGTTGGTTTCGGCAACTTTCCCATTTTCTTTGCTGATATACTTGTTTTCCCGTGGTAAATCTGGCAATTGCTGATAAACTAGCTGCCAAACATCGCCAGGAGTGATTCTTTGAGCATAAGCAGGTTGGATACTAAATAAATTTCCATGTAGTGATTTACCCATCCCTGAACCCAAAACAGTTACACTCACTACCATTAAGGCAAGTAGTATTGGTGTTAGCAGTAGCGGAGCGTTTAGCCCGTGCTGAGTCACGAGTTTTGAGAGGATTGATCTAGGTAGAATTTTTTTCTTGCTCATAGAACGATATCTTGACATGAGAGTGCTATCACACTTTATTTTTGCTCAGTATGGGCTAAACGCCCCGCTAACGCTAACAGCACTCTCAACCCATTACTGTTTTTATAATTCGCCAATAATCTCTGGCTGAGTCAATTCATCAGACATTTCGATAATTGCTCTTAGAACTGGCTTCATCATCGCATCTTCGTTATTTTCAAAATCTTCATAACGCCGACGTTTAGCACGATTTGCCACCTGAACCGTAATGCGGTAACGATTTGAGGCTGCACTAATCAGATCCTCAGCCCGATGCATAATCTGAGACTGAGTTGTCTCGAACTTAGAACGCTTTAGCATAATTCAGTGGTTCTTGGGGTCATTCACCAGTGTAGCAGTACTGATAAATCTGCTGCTGTCTATTTAATCGCCAGCAACCTCTCTGTTGATAGAGGCTAAAAGCCTTCTAATCAATTTATAAGTTACTTATATACTCCTGACTAAAGTCACATATTATGGCTGACCTTGTGGAAACTGCTATCAAAGCGGGAAACTTCAATACCCTGGTGAAGGCTGCTACAGTTGGAAATCTTATAGAAATTCTCAAGAGTCCTGGTTCTTTCACATTATTTGCACCAACCGACGAAGCCTTTGCCAATCTGCCAGAAGGAACTTTAGATTCCCTACTAAAAGATATCCCTAAGCTCCAGAAAATTGTGGCGTATCATATCGTTAGTGGTGATGTTCGGTCTGATGATTTGCTAGAGATTAATGAGGCAGAGACCCTTGAGGGGTCAATTGTAGCGATTGAATCTGCCGACGGCAAAATTAAAGTAAATAGCGCCAATATCCTCAAAACAGACATTCTGACAGACAATGGCGTAATCCATATTATTGATGCAGTGTTGATGCCTGCAATGGTAGCAGGAAGGTAAGGACAGGGGAGTAGGTGAGAAGTTGCAGTAAGTCTTTCCCCTTTTTATTTCCATCCTTTCTGCCTCTTCTTTAGTACTGTGAGCATTTCATGTCTTTAGACCAATGGTAGATTTTCTGGGAGACACTAGCCTCAAAAGACACAAGCACTTAACTTTGTCGACACAAAACTTAATATTTACTGATTTTAGCTAAATATCCTCTCAGGCATTGCTTTGGGAGGGTTTATGCTATTGTTTTAAAAATTTAATCAATGGAAGATGCTTGATTATTATTAACAAAACCTATGAATAGCCTCTACCCTTTGGTAGATTTAACATTGACAATAAATTGTTTTATACAATACGTAGATTATACGGACAATGCCCCAGGTAGTTTTAGTTAACCCACAAATTCCTCCTAATACAGGTAATATTGCTCGTACTTGTGCAGCTACAGGTACGGAGTTGCATTTGGTAGGGCCATTGGGGTTTGAAATTAGCGATCGCTACCTCAAAAGAGCCGGTTTGGATTACTGGCCTTATGTCAAACTGCACTATCACGAATCCCTAGAAGCCTTTAAAACCGTACATCAAGAGCGGGGAGGCAGATGGTTAGGTTATACCGTTGGTGGAAATTTTAATTATGTCAACTTTCAATTTCAAGCCGATGATTGGCTACTGTTTGGTAGTGAAACTACGGGCTTACCACCAACAATTTTGTCAGATTGCGATGCTACTCTGTATATTCCCATGAGTCAACCAGGGGTTCGCAGCTTAAATCTGTCAGTAAGTGTAGCAATTGGCTTATTTGAAACCCGTCGTCAGTTAGGCTATCTGCAATAGTTTTTTACCTTCATCATTGTAAGTGAATATACTTATAACATCTAAAAACATCTATATTAGACGAGGGAATTGTGGCAGCAAAAACTCGATCGATTCCAGTAAAATATGTAAAAGAATATACCAAAAAATAGGTTTATTCGCAAAATGTAGTGGAAGATACTTACAAAGGGAGCAAGGTTATTATAAGAAATTTATATATAAAACTTGAGATAATGCCAAATTTGAATGATAGATTTTGATGAATTTGAAGCATCCTCAATGAGGATTAAAAGAGCTACAATCCAGTGATATACTGTGTTTTAGCTATCTTGGCTTGATGAATGCCAGAAAGCAGCCTAAAAGTAGCTGATAGTTAATACGGTTGTTTTTTAGGGAATAATCAACGTAAAGTCTCGTGTTGAAGAAGACTGATTGGGTAGAAATATCTTGAAGATATCTACAGCAGGGGGCATCATTTTTCCAGAAGTCGCAGCAATTTCATTCTCGGCAGCGACTATGGACTTGACAAATAATTTGTCTAGTCCCCGCGATTGACGCAAGACAAACGCGGATAATGGTAAAGAGTAAAACGTCCTAAGTGGTGTTAGGAGTGGTTCGGACAAGTAAACACAGCAAACTTTAAGTTTTGCTAATACATGTAAACTTGTCTAAATCAGAGAAGCAGGTTAATCTTGCGTAAGCATCTCTGGTGAATGCGATCTCGATCTATCGTTCGTTGCGATCTAAATCATTGACTAGGATGCGACTGAAAAATCGAGGTCAATTAAGCGCTAGTGATCATAGGAGGTCGTCTTTGAAACGAGCATTAAAAAAGAGAGTAAAAGCTGTGTTGAACAATAACCCCAGCAGCGATGATGCCCCGGTAGAAGTGCTAAATGTGATGAATCCAAAAGTTAACCGCCGGGTGCGGACAAAAGCTGCCATGATTGGCTTGGCAATCTCTATGGGAGCAACCAGCCTTTTGGTGACTCGACAAAGCGATCAAGCCCAAGCAGCGGTGCCAGTAGGCAGCCAAAAGGCAACCTCAGCTATTCCTGCTGTTCCTGACACTGAGGTGAAATTTGCCTCCACAAAGCTGGAATCCCATGCAGTCTCATCAGCGAGCGTGCCGGAAAATCCCGTTATTGTGGAACCAACGGCAGTCTCACAAGTGCCTGGGCTTGAAGCTAAATGGCAAGTCGCTACAAATAAAATGTCTTTGCAGCTTCCTGCATCAGAAACATTACCCCCAGCAACAGCCAGTTATAAAAATTCCACCAACCTGAAGCCTCAAGTGGCACAGGGATTGAACAACACATTAGCCGAGACTAGTTTCCCGACAGTCAATAATCTGTCTGACTCTAGTGCCAATGGTGTTGGTAGTACAAATATATCACTGAATGGCCAGCCACAAATAGTGGCAACATCTGGTGCAGTCAACAGTGAAATAAATGCACAACTTAAAGCGCAACAAGAGTTTGCACTGAATCGCTTACAAGAAAAATCTAATCGGTTAAGAAACAGTCTGGCACAGTTGCAGTCAGGGGAAATTGCAAACTCATCACCAGCTGATACTGCTTTGGCGCAACCGACGACTGTAGTTGAAAAAACTGTATTAGCCCAGTCGGACACTTCTGGCGATGCAAGCAAAGCGAACTTGATATCGAAGTTAAAACAGAAGACACAAACTAGTGCAATTGTACCAGTAGCAGCTACACCAACAGTCATTGCGTCCTCGGCTCGAACATCTTACGAAGTTAAGCCTGGAGATACACTAGCAGCGATCGCCAGCAAATACAATACTTCAGTATCAGAAATAGTTAAGGCAAATAACCTCAATAACCCCAATGAACTGCGAATTAGTCAACAACTAATTATTCCTGCTGTTCAAGTTGAGGCAACTGTAGCAAGTAAACCCACAGTAGCGAGTAAACCTACTTTTGTAGAGTCCAAGAAAACTCCCAAGGTAGCCACCTCCCCTGTAAACATTGGTAATGCTAACTCCTATTTACCATCGACTTCACAATTACCATCTATTGCCGACAACAGCAGCGTTGCCGTGCCTACATCGGTAATTGCGAATAATCCGGTTCAGGCAAATAGTGCCACAGACTTAGAAGTAGCCCCTACCACTACTAGGTCTTATGGTGTTGGTGGTGAAGATCCAGTGCCAACAGCTTTTGCCCAAATGCAACAGCCTAAAACAGCAGCAAATAGGGTAGCAAGGGGAAATAATAGCGATCGTTTGCAGGGCTTGCAAGCGGAAATTCAGAGATTACAGCAGAAATATCGCGCCCAACAGTCTGGTAACTTAGTTGTACCAGCAGCTAGCGAAACTAAGAATGCTGCAATACTCACTCCTATTTCTACCCCCAATAATTTCACAGTACCCAATTTTGCAGTTCGACCGAATAGTGTAGCAATACCAATTCCAGTTCCTACACCAATTAGGTCTAACTATAGCGTTCAGCCAGTTAAACCCCAATTCAGTACTGCTGTCCGTTCTACCGAACCAGTAAACCCAGAGTTCTTGCCTGATCTCGGTTCTGCTAGTAAGTGGACTCCCTCTGGCACTCAATCTGCCACAAGAGTTGCAACGCCTTATGGAAGATCAAATGCCTCTGAATCATTAGGAATGATGCGGGGAAGGACAGTTTCTCCACAGGTAATGCCACCTTTGGCAGCAGTGGATCAATATTTGCCAAGACCCATTGACGAACTGACACCTCCTCCATCTACTTCCACCTTAGCTTACATTTGGCCAGCAAAAGGTACCCTAACTTCTGGCTTTGGTATGCGGTGGGGAAGACCGCACAAGGGAATTGATGTTGCTAACTCTACTGGTACGCCAGTAGTTGCTTCAGCTGAGGGGACTATTGAAAAAGCTGGCTGGAACAACGGTGGCTACGGCAACCTTGTTGAAATCCGCCATCCTGATGGCAGCACGACTCGCTATGCTCATAACAGTAAAATTCTGGTGCAACCTGGTCAACAGGTGCATCAAGGAGAAACAATTGCTTTAATGGGCACTACTGGTCATAGCACTGGGCCACACAGCCACTTTGAAATCCATCCAGCAGGTAAGGGTGCTGTTAACCCAATAGCCTTCTTACCATCCAATCGCGTGTAATTTTTGACTGTCTGTAATCGTTGCCTTGTTAGTTGAGGGAGATTATACAGTGCTGAATACTTTCTACTTTATTCAGCACTCAAGACTCAAAACTGAGTCCGGTAAACTCCCTCTTTTGCTTTCTATGACCTCAACAGAGATGAAAGCTGTAAGAAAATTGCAACAGGGGCTATTCTTAAGCAAATTTATATGCTAAAGTAGAGAATAGTTTTATGAAATATGGCTCAGTAGCTCAGTTGGTTAGAGCACGGGACTCATAAGCCTGGGGTCGTTGGTTCAACTCCGACCTGAGCCACTTTAAGAAGAATAACGATCGTATAAGTAGGCGGTACACCACCCGCTACGAACGAAAGAAACTCTGAATAGGCGACCTATTAGTAAATACATTTATTTATAAATCTCACAAGATATATTTTGACAGCGGCGAATTTTTAACAGCAGTTGTACCACTCCTTTAAGAGTTCTCACACGTCGCAGATTGTTATACTCATTCCAGATGGGTTTGCTGCAACTGGGACAATTCTGTTGCACGCATTCTAGTACTTTAGATGATGTCCCTTTTGGTTGAGGACTTTTCTTGCCATTGATACACCACATATTCTGTGCGTTCCCTAATTTACTTGAATATCTGACCTTCTCTAGCAAGCTTTGGGTTCTAGAAAAAAATGAGCGAACCGGGAGTCATTAACTATAACTTCATAGAATTTATAAGAGCCTCCATCCACTTCTGAAAGCTCTAAATATGTTTTTTCTTCAGGTATAACGTTCTCTCATAATCAAACGATGGTCAAAGCTTAAAAAGCTAGGAATCAATCAATACAAGTTTACGAACCTGAGAATTGTTTCCCTGAGAACGGCGTGATGAGGCGGCAGCTAGCAAAAACTTCCAAGACCGAGGAGAAAGTATAGAAGGATCTATCATTGAAAGGAAACTATTGAGATTTTTTTGCTTCAGTGCTACTAAAATCCAATGGAGTTTGAGGTAATTTTTGATATCTTGAAATACAGGAATCTTGGAGCGATGTTGGTCATTTACCAAAGTGTAAATTTTTTCTTTCATCAGAATATTTGTCGCCAACCGCCGAGACAAAGAAAACTTTTGATTATACGCACCAGTCCAAATAGTGCGGTAAGCAAGACACTGATTAAAGAAAATAGCATCGCCAAACTGAGCAATCCGAATCCACGAATCGATGTCATCACAGTTAGCATCCAGTGTGGAATCCCAACCACCAGTTTGCAGAAAAGCATCACGTCTGCAAGCGACTTGTACAGGTGTACCAAATGGTACAAGCTCTAAAAGCATACCGTAGTGAATATCGGCTTGTGGGATATAAAAAGCTAAACCGGGGCCAACTTGAGGGGTGCGAGAGAGTTCGACTTCATTGCCATCGACCTGAGCCGCCACACAAGAGCAGATTACAGCATCGGGACGAAGTGCGATCGCCTTTGCCATCTCTTCTATGCAGTTGGGCGCTAAATAGTCGTCATCATCTAAAAACTTAATCCAGTCGCCGCTAGCTTTGGCAACTCCAGCATTTACCGTTGCGGCATGGCCAAGGTTCACTTCATTCCGATGGTAAACTACCTTATCTCCTAAGCTTTTGAGATATGTTTGGGTATCATCAGAAGAACAGTCATCGGCAACAACCACCTCACACTCAATTGTTTGGTTCCGAGCCGACTCAATTGCTCTTTGCAGCAAGTTCAAGCGATTATAGGTACTGATGACGACGCTAAATTTCATAAATTGACACCTGTGGTACAGTATTTTGCAATATAGCTTCGATCTACCAAGTATTGTCTCAGTAAAATTATCAATCTCCAATAAGTAGAAGTAGACTGAAATAGGATTATCGATTTATGATTGATGATCGTGAGTTTTTTTTTAGCAGACAGAAAGACTATGAGCGCTCAAGAGATTATCCGCTCCATTGAAGCGGAACAGTTAAAATCTAATTTGCCTGACATTTATGTGGGCGATACCGTAAAAGTAGGAGTGAAAATTAAAGAAGGCGAAAAATACCGTGTACAACCCTACGAGGGAGTAGTGATTGCCAAACGCAATGGT
Organism: Nostoc sp. 'Peltigera membranacea cyanobiont' 213; assembly: GCF_002245975.1. Classification (NCBI taxonomy): domain Bacteria; kingdom Bacillati; phylum Cyanobacteriota; class Cyanophyceae; order Nostocales; family Nostocaceae; genus Nostoc; species Nostoc sp. 'Peltigera membranacea cyanobiont' 213. Next base: position 7,685 of record NZ_NOLI01000103.1, read on the forward strand.
GGCATCAATGAAACTATTACAGTCCGTAAGGTTTTTCAAGGTGTGGGCGTTGAGCGCGTATTTCTGTTGCATTCTCCCCGAATTGACAGCATTAAGGTGTTACGTCGCGGTAAGGTACGCCGTGCTAAACTCTATTATCTCCGCGATCGCGTAGGTAAGGCAACCCGGATTAAGCAACGGTTTGACCGCCCTTTGTAATTCGTGCTTCTTTCATTACGGGAGAAATCTCAAGCGGCATCTGCCGCTGACTTGTTTTCTCGACGAAATTGAAGTATGATAGAAATCGCGTGTTGCGTTAAACTAAAATTTAGTTCAGCGCAATGACTGAATCAAAAACAGCTTGTGCGCTCTTAGTTCAGTTGGTAGAACGCAGGTCTCCAAAACCTGATGTCGGGGGTTCAAGTCCTCCAGGGCGCGCTCAAGAGCAAAAAACAAAGCCCGAAATAATTACGCAGTTGTTATATTAGCAGCTAGCGATAATAATTTCGGGTAAACTTATTGTATTTGCAGTTGTTTTGCTTTCAGTTAACTAAGTAAAATAGAGTCGAAACTGCAAAACTGGATGACCGAATTTTAGATTTCTTCTCAATCCAAAATCTTAAATTGAGTACCTTTGCTGAAAGCACGGGATAAATCTAAAATCCAAAATCCAAAATTGACTAAGAAACCGGGGGATAAACCGTCGTGGCTAAAAAAAGTGAAGCAGAATTGCCAGAAACTACAAATGGGTTTAGCTTAGGCAACTTCATACAGGGAACCAAAGAAGAACTTGACAAAGTAGTTTGGCCCAGTCGGAAACAGATAGTGAGCGAATCCGCCGCCGTGTTGTTAATGGTGGCACTCTCCGCATCTTTGATATACTTGGTCGATGGATTGTTTGGTTGGGCAGCAAAACAGGTGTTCTGATGACTTTTGCAACAGACGAACCTCGCAACTCCACGTTGCAGTCGGAGGAAACAGGAGAAACAGCAGAAGCAGCGTCAAAAGAAGCACGCTGGTATGCTGTGCAAGTAGCTTCAGGCTGTGAAAAGCGTGTAAAGACTAACTTGGAGCAACGCATTCAAACTTTTGATGTAGCTGACAAAATTATCCAAGTAGAAATTCCGCAAACGCCGGCGGTGAAAATCCGCAAAGATGGCAGTCGCCAGCATACAGAAGAAAAAGTTTTTCCTGGCTATGTGCTGGTGCGGATGATGATGGATGATGATACCTGGCAGGTGGTACGAAACACCTCTCATGTAATTAACTTTGTCGGCTCAGAGCAAAAACGTGGTAGCAGCAAGGGTCGCGGTCATGTCCACCCCATACCACTGAGTGCTTCAGAAGTTGAACGCATATTCAAACAAACCAGCGAACAGGAAGCTGTTGTCAAAATTGACATGGCGACTGGTGATAAGATAATGGTGCTTTCTGGCCCATTTAAAGACTTTGAAGGCGAGGTAATTGAAGTGTCTCCAGAACGGAGTAAACTTAAAGCCTTGCTCTCAATTTTCGGCAGGGATACACCAGTAGAACTGGAATTTAATCAGGTAGAGAAACAGAGTTAAATACAAATGGCGAAGAAAGTAGTGGCGGTCATTAAACTGGCCCTGAATGCTGGAAAAGCCAACCCAGCACCACCAGTCGGGCCCGCCTTGGGTCAACATGGTGTTAACATCATGATGTTTTGCAAAGAGTACAACGCCAAAACAGCAGACCAAGCTGGAATGGTGATACCTGTAGAAATTTCGGTTTTTGAAGACCGGAGTTTTACCTTTGTACTCAAAACGCCACCAGCATCAGTGCTGATTCGGAAGGCAGCGAAGGTTGAAAAAGGCTCCAATGAACCCAACAAAAAGAAGGTTGGGTCAATTAGCAAAGCACAATTGCAAGAAATAGCCCAAACCAAACTCCCCGACCTCAACGCCAACGACATCGACGCGGCAATGAAGATTGTGGCAGGAACGGCTAAGAATATGGGTATAACAGTCACGGATTAGTCATTGGTCATTAGTCATTGGTCATTAGTAAAAAATTAACAAATGACAAAGGACAAAGGACAAAGGACAAATAACTAAAAATTATCGGGGGAGAGGCCAAGCTTCGGAATTACCCCAGGAGAAAAAAATGGTAAAAATATCGCGTCGTTTGCAGACGCTGCAAGCAAAAGTAGAAGATAAGGATTATCATCCTTTAGAGGCTTTAGCCCTTCTTAAAGACACAGCAACAGCTAAATTTGTTGAAGCTGCCGAAGCGCATATCCGGTTGGGAATTGACCCCAAGTATACAGACCAACAGTTGCGGACAACGGTAGCACTGCCCAAAGGTACAGGACAAATCGTTCGGGTGGCGGTGATAGCCAGAGGCGAAAAGGTAAACGAAGCGAGCAACGCTGGTGCTGATATTGTCGGTTCAGAAGAACTGATTGACGAAATCCAGAAAGGTAGAATGGATTTTGACAAGCTGATTGCCACACCCGATGTAATGCCACAGGTGGCAAAGCTGGGTAAATTGCTTGGGCCGCGTGGTTTGATGCCATCGCCCAAAGGTGGAACCGTAACATTTGATATAGCAAGTGCGATCGCAGAATTCAAAGCTGGTAAACTAGAATTCCGAGCTGACAGAACTGGTATTGTCCATGTTATGTTTGGTAAGACAACCTTCTCGCCTGAAGATTTATTAATCAACCTGAAGGCATTGCAGGAGACGATTGACCGTAACCGTCCTTCAGGAGCTAAAGGTCGTTATTGGCGGACATTTTATGTGTCAGCCACAATGGGGCCATCAATTAAAATTGATGTCACCGCCCTACGAGATTTAAAACTGAGCGAAGCAGGTTAATTTTTAGTCATTAGTCATTAGTCATTGGTCATTTGTAAAAGCAAAGGACAGAAGACAAAGGACAAATGACAAATGACAAAATTAAATAGGCAAAGCCGGAGACAGCAGGTGCTAATAGCTTAAATATCCTGCCGAGGTTAAAACTCTAATTGTCAAAATTACCACCCCGAAAGGCGTGATAAATATGGCATCACGAGTCTTAATACTCAACCCCGGCTAAATTAGCTGGGGTTTGTTGTTTGGGTTCAGGTTTGCAAGAAACGTACAAGTAGGGTAATCACCGATTGTTTTAAGGAGGTGAGATTGGAATGGGTAGAACACTAGAAAATAAAAAAGAGATAGTAGCTGACCTCAAAGAAACTTTGAGTAATTCAACTCTGGCACTGGTAATTGACTATCAGGGGCTAACAGTTTCAGAAATCACAGATTTACGGCGGCGGCTACGTCCCAGTGGCACTGTTTGTAAGGTGACAAAGAACACCCTAATGGGCATTGCCATTGAAGGTAATGAAAAATGGCAGCCTTTGTCAGAATTGCTCAATGGTTCTTCCGCGTTTTTGCTGGTAAAAGAAGATTTTTCATCGGCAATTAAGGCATACCAAGAATTCCAAAAAGTCACCAAGAAGACAGAACTTCGCGGTGGTGTCCTGGAAGGTCGCCTACTCAAAGAACCTGATGTCAAGGTACTGGGAGACTTGCCATCTAAGGAACAACTCATTGCACAAATTGCTGGGGCTATCAACGCCTTGGCTACCAAGATTGCTGTGGGTATCAACGAAATTCCTGGTTCACTAGCTCGTGCTTTGCAGGCTGTGGCCGACCAAGAGCAAAGTGGTGGTAGCACCGAAACTGCTGCTGTACAAGATAGCAGCACCGAAACCGCAACTGAAGCTGATAGCAGTACTGAACCTGCTGCTGAATAGACTTCGTGGTTCATCAGTCAAGAGTCAAAAGTCTATAGTTCAAGACCAATGACTAATGGCTAAATAAATAATCAAAATTACAGGAGTTATATCAATGTCTGCTGCAACCGATCAAATTTTAGAACAACTAAAAACCCTTTCTTTGTTGGAAGCTTCTGAGTTAGTCAAGCAAATTGAAGAAGCTTTTGGCGTGAGTGCTGCTGCACCTGTTGGCGGCATGATGATGATGGCTGGCCCTGGTGGCCCTGCTGCTGCTGAGGAAGTTGTTGAGCAAACTGAGTTTGAAGTGATTCTTGATTCAGTCCCAGCTGATAAGAAGATTGCCGTGCTAAAGATTGTTCGGGAATTGACCGGTTTGGGTCTGAAAGAAGCGAAAGACTTGGTAGAAGCTGCGCCAAAGGCAGTTAAAGAAGGTCTTGCTAAGGATGCTGCTGAAGATGCTAAGAAGCGCATCGAAGAAGCTGGCGGTAAGGTGACTATTAAGTAGTCACAATTCTATTACTAGTTTTTATTAAGGAGCCTGAGTCAGGCTCCTTTTTTCATATCAAGCTACTGATGAAGGTGCAATCTTTGACAAAATTCGAGCTAAAAAGTCTTAGAAGTTTTGCCAACTAGATAGCATAATTTAGACATGCAATAAAATCCTTGTTTGTCGTGAGCGATGAATCGCTGATCCAAGGTTTAAGTAGGCAGGCACAAATAAATATAACTATGTAACGAAAAGTAAAAGCGGTGAAAACCTTGTGATTGCTTCACTCCACTTCGTTGCGTTCGCAATGACATAGTTATAAATTTTCTCACCCACCTACTTATCAGGACTAAAGTCCTCACTACAAACTTGAATTGATTTACGTCTGGCTACTTAGCTAATCATCTTCTCTAAAGCGATTTGCAAATCTTTTGTCAAATCGCTGACAGCTTTTCTAGATGCTTGGCGATCGCCTTGAGAATTTGACCAACGTTCTGTAACTGAAATTGGCTCTCCCACAGTAATTTGTGCTTGTCGCAAACCTAAGCGGGGTCGTCCTGGGAGTGTTGTATCCTGAATTCTAGAAAGCATATCGAATACAAGTAAAGCTGTTTCCGCAAACCGTTCCGCAGTTGGTTGTTCTTGAATATAAGTAGCTGTGACTGCAACAAAGCTTTCCACTATCCTCATGTGCCGCATTCGCAAGTCTGCTTCCTCTGCAATCCAGTCTGCCAAACCACGTTTAAACGCTGGTAAAGCATTGATATCTGGCAAATCTTGACGATAAATGTAATTCCAGCCAGCCTCTTCTAAGCGGCGACATCGGTCAATAAAATTACCCTGCGCTTGAACTCCAAAATGCTGTTCGGTAACTTGCAAAGCTTTATCCAGTAAGCGATGAAGTCGGTTAATCAACACCTGATTAGGACTAGCAGATTCATCACTTGAGATGGTTTTTGGAATGTCTTGATGATAGAAGCGACGATAAAATTCTTCCATCTCGGTAATGAGATATTCAGCTAACCTACAGAGACGTTGATAGTAAATTTCTTCTTGATCGCCCGAATCAATTTCCTTAATTCCCAAGCCGCTATCAGCTTCCAACTTACTTAAGAGCCAATCCAGTTTAGACCAAGGTGGCTCAACGTAGCGATACTGGATGGCGATCGGCACAATAATCACAGTCTCAGTCCGGTTGGCTTTATGCAAGTCTTCTGCACACCAGAACCCCATTTGAGCAACACCAGGTTCCAGTGGGCTAACAATGCCACTATGACCATTAGTACCTCCTTCGGGTGCGACTGCGATCGGTACTTTCCCATTAGCAAACAACTCCCGTGCTGTTTGAATAGCTTGCCTGTCTAGTCGCCTTCCGCGATGAACTGGTACACCTCCCAGGCGTGAAAACAACCAACCTAGCCAATTTCCAGCCCAAACCGTCATCCCGCGATCGTAGAGAAAATAGCTATGAACAAGCGATCGCAGTGTAATACCTTCCTGACGAGCTACCCGTGGCACAATGTGAGAAAGCAAATACAACATACAGAGGGGATCTTCCACCTCTGGGTGACGAAATGCCAACAAAAAGCGAATTTTTCCAGCCTGAAATTGTTGATAAAGTTCAGCTAATACCTCAACATTTTTGGCTTCAACACTGACAATACCAGCCGGTAGCCAAGGGCGAGTGCGAAATCGTAGTGCGATCGGCAATAACCACCGAACAATCTGGAGTATTGGCAGATTAAGGCGTTGGGGAATAAATTTTAGTGGTGGTTGAGTAGAGTGAATCGTTTTAGGCAAGTCGCTCTCCAGATTGTATTTCTAGCGATTGTACAACTTGGGGTCTTGGTTTGGCGTTAGATATTGCTCAGTTGTTACTTTTAACAATAGAACATATAACAGAATAAAACTTATTTTTTATGTTTGGGAAAATTGCGGAATAGATACAAAAAGACTGCTAAATTTAACAAAAAAACCAATGCCTTAAGAGGAGATATCCCCCTAATCAATTCATAAATTTCTGGTGGAATGCTGATACCGACAAGTACCAATACTAAAATATGTGCCCAACGTTTTTCATACCACAAACCAACAGCTTCAATACAAGTTACAATAGCATATATTCCTGCACCAATGCCGCTAAATGCTAGAGTTCTGGGATTTAAGTTGATAACTTTTTGTAAAACCCAATCAATGATTATCGATTTACCTTCTAAAACATAATCGTCTGAAAAAGCCTCTAGATTTTGATAATTTTTTAACGTCAATAATAAAGCGATCGAAGTAACCATAAGCAGCAAGGCTGTAAATGATTTGTAGAGAACAATTGCTACTAACCCCAATGGACGCTTTTTCAAATAACCCCCTAATATATATAGAAGTCAAATTTTGATTAACTGGCTCTTAATGATGCCAACTAAGATGCCTATTGTAGCAGTACTTTATCGGACTATCTTAGGCCAAAGATTTATCTAACTAAGTACGACTTTGAATATTAGGGCAATTGGATGCAACACCAACTTATCTATCCCTTGACTCATTCCCTAGCATGTGCTATTAGCCATTTTGTAGTAGAGAATGGGGTTTTGATTTAGGTGTGTTTCCTTTGGGATATTCCCAGCGATCGCACATTTATCAAAATTAGATCCAATGGAGGTTAGCGGACTCGAACCGCTGACATCCTGCTTGCAAAGCAGGCGCTCTACCAACTGAGCTAAACCCCCATAAAATTAAAATAGTCGGTAACTTTGGTTGCCGTTGCTATTCTAACTTATTATTGTTCCATTACTAAAGGGATGAAGCCAGAAAATATCCAAGTTGTCGCAGCACTGTATAAATTTGTCAAGCTGCCAGATTTTGCCGATAAACGAGATCCCTTACTGTCATACTGCCAAGAGCAAGGTGTCAAGGGGACAATTTTGTTGGCACAAGAAGGCATTAACGGTACAATTGCGGGTTCGCGTCAGGCGATTGATTCTGTTCTCTGGTTTCTGCGTACTGACCCCCGTTTAGCAGACCTAGAATATAAAGAGTCCCATGCCGAAACCCCGCCCTTTGAGCGGATGAAGGTGCGGTTGAAGCCAGAAATTGTCACTTTGGGATTGCCTGAAATAGATCCAAATGAGCAAGTTGGCACTTATGTCAGTCCCCAGAAATGGAATGATTTGATTAGCGATCCTGAAGTAACTGTGATTGACACTCGCAATGATTATGAGGTGAATATCGGTACTTTTCAAGGGGCAGAAAATCCTCAAACTGGCTCATTCCGAGAATTTCCCGATTATGTGCTACGCCACCTCGACCCAACTAAACATAAAAAAGTTGCTCTGTTTTGTACCGGTGGCATTCGCTGTGAAAAAGCTTCATCCTTCATGCTTGCCCAAGGCTTTGCAGAGGTCTATCATCTCAAGGGCGGAATTCTCAAGTATTTGGAAGAAGTTCCAGCAGAGAAAAGTTTATGGGAAGGAGAATGTTTTGTCTTTGACGAGCGGGTAGCCGTTAGTCATGGGCTGGAGAAAGGGAGTTCTGAGCGGTGCTTCAGTTGTGGGTATGCGATTTCTGAGGAAGATAAGGCATCTGACAAGTATGAGGAAGGTATCTCCTGTGCTTATTGTTTTGATAGCCTCACCGAAGATAAAAGAGTGCGTCAACAGAAAAAATGGCAGCACTACCAAACCCAAGTTGCTAATTCTAAAAATCGGGATGTTAGTAACCTATAACTACTTTTCATAACCGAGATAAAAGCAGTTTACTCTTCAAAATTTGGGTTTTGAGGAGTAAACTTTGGCGTTTTCAAGCTAGATTTTTATAATTCAGAATTTAAGGGCAAAATTACAGTAAATGTCGTGCCAACTCCAACTTGACTTGTGACGCTGATTTGACCCCTGTGAGCATCAACGCACCTTTTAACGATTACTAACCCCAATCCAGTACCCTGGATTGATTGGACATTTGAGGCTCGGTAGAATGACTCAAAAAGTCGAGCTTGGTCTGGTTCAGGAATTCCTAGACCTCGATCTTGAACAGAAAAAATTGCTACTTTATCAATGGGATCGCATATTAAATCAAGCTGAATCTTGCCACCTTTTGGAGAATATTTAACCGCGTTTGAGAGGAGATTCCCGAACATATAATGTAAGAGTCCTTCATCCATTACAGCGTCGGTACAAACGCTATGACAGGTAAAAACAATTTCACACACATTATTTTCAACAATAGAAAAATCTTTGATTAACTCTCGACAAAATTCTTCTAAATTAAGAGGAGCAGGGTTATATACGAGTTTTTCAGACTCTGCTCGACCCATAAATAGAACTTCTTCCATGAGCTTTTCTAAAGATTGCACAGCACCTTGAATTCGTTTTAAATAAATACCTCTTTTTGCATCTGTCAAATTTGCTCCTTGCATTTCTATTAATTCTACTGCCGTTTGAATCACAGTTAGGGGATTACGAAACTCATGAGATACAGTAGAGATAAATAAAGACTTGAGGCGGTTAAGTTCTTGCTCCTTTTCTAATGCTTGCTCTAGCAATTTTGTTTGCTGTCGTTCGCTAAGATCCCAGAAAACAACTACTACACCATTTATTTGGTCAGGTCGTCCTTTAAGTGGGGAAGCACTATCGCCAATTGGAACTCTTTTTCCATCTTTCCTAATCAGATATGTGAATTCTTCTAAATAAACAACCTGTTGTTCCCGCAGCACTTTTGTGATTGGGTTTTCTAATATAGTATCTGTAACTTCATTGACAAGATGAAAAATCTTCGTCGCCTCATTTCCTAAAGCATCTTTTTGCTGCCAGCCAGTCAGCGCCTCAGCTGCGGGATTTATGAATGTTACTTTTCCCTGCTCATTTGTAGCGATTACAGCATCACTCATCGAGTTGAAAAGGGTTGCTAACCGATCTCGATTCTGCCGCAATTCACGCTCTAACTGGTGTTGTAAAAGACCGATTTCGATCGCTATTCTTAAATCTTTTGTCGTAAATGGTTTAACGATGTATCCAAAAGGTTGAGTAATTTTGGCTCTTTCTAAAGTACGATCGTCACCATAAGCTGTTAAAAATATTATAGGTACATCTAACTGCTCGCGAATCTGGCTAGCGGTAGCAATACCATCCATCTCACCTTTAAGAATAATATCCATTAATACTAATTCTGGTTGAGTTTCCGATGCCTTGGCAATGGCAACTTTTCCAGAAGAAGCTGTTCCCGTAACAATATAACCTAGTTGACTGAGTTGGCTAGCAATAGTTCTAGCCACAATCACTTCATCTTCAACAACTAAAATCCTAGCTTGACCCATTTGATATTTACTGATGCAAAGTTAACTGCGTGAATTGGATTTTGAATACTGTTCCCCGATTGCGTTCTAGAGTAATATCGCCTTCTAATTGTTCTGTAACCAAGTCATATACTAACGACAGACCCAAAGAATCAGTATTTGTCCAATCTAAATTATCTGGTAAACCAATCCCATTGTCTCTAATCGTCATCTCGATGTTATTGCCAATATTACGTAAAGCAATACTTATTTTTCCTGCTTGTTGATTAGGGAAAGCGTGTTTGAGGGCATTAGAGATTAATTCGTTGATAACCAGTCCACAGGCAATAGCTTGGTCAACATTCAAACTTACCGAATCTATATCAGTTTCTAGAACGATTTTTCCCAGCCATATTTGATAGGAAATGAGCAAACTTGCTGCTAAATTATGGATATAGTCACCTACATCAATTTGTCCGATATTCGCGGAAGTATACAAATTTTTATGAATTAGAGATATTGACTCAATTCGGTTTTGGCTTTCTCGAAGAACTTTGATTACTTCTGGATCTTTGAGAGTTTGAGACTGGAGTTGTAAGAGACTAGAGACAATTTGCAAATTATTTTTAACTCGATGATGAACTTCTTTTAACAGGACTTCTTTTTCAGCTAAGGCATGTCTTAACTTTACTTCAGCTTTTTGTCTTTGAACTAGTTCGGTTTGAGCTTGCTCAAAGATGCTAGATTGTTGAATTGCGATCGCTAATTGCACTGTAAGTTGATCGAGCAAATCTAATTGATTTTCTTCCCACTCCCGGAAACTAGAGCATTGGTGAGCAATCAGTAAACCCCAAAGAGGAGAGCCAGAGTTTTGAGAACTGACTTCTAGCAAAATGGGCACGACTAAATTCGCTTTGACTTCAAATCGTTCTAACAAGCGAATATGGCAATCAGTTAGTCCAGCTTCATAAATATTAGCGATCGCTCTTTTGCGTCCCTGATAATACTCCACTCCCGCGCCTGTTTGAAAACACGTATCATGAATCTCTACGCTCAAAGAAACTGTCCATCCAGGTTCCACCGACTCCGCCATAATTGTGCCGATCATCTCTGAGTCAAACTGATAAACTACTACTCGATTAACCCCAAGTAAATCTCGAACTTCTTGAACTGTTGCATTTAAAATATCTTGGAGATTTAGAGATTGACGAATCCGTTGAGCAACCGTTCGCATCAATTGTTCGCGTTCGGCTTGAGCTTTTAGAGCCAGTTCAGTTCGCTTACGTTCTGTGATATCTTGTCCAATACCAATAATTTGACCATTTGAAAGTTTAACATTAGTCCAAGATGTATCTAATAAATTACCATCCCGAACCTGAGTTCTAAAGTCACCCCAATTGCGTTGTGCAGACTGCATAAAATTAATCACATACTGTCGATATTCAGCATTAGGATATAAGGCTTCCAGCACATTGCTAGTTTGAAAGCCGTTAAATTTCCAGCCCAAAACACTTTCCCATTCTTGGTTTACCCATTGGAGTTTGCCATTGGCATCAATGAGTGCAATCATCAACGGGATACTTTCAAAAATTTTCCGCAAAAACTCATTTTGTTCTTGAAGTTTAGTTTCTACATTTTTGCGGTTTGTAATATCATAAAATACTGTTAGAATTGCTGTTTCACTATTGAATTTTAAATATTGCAAGGAAGCAATCGCCCAAAAATCAGTTCCGTCTGCCCTCTTCAATTTAAGTTCATAATCTTGAAGAGAATCATTTTGATTAAGAGCTTCTAACATGGCTTCTAAATCAGCTGAATTATGGTATAAATCTAAATTTTTGCGATTCACCAAATCTTCAGATGAAAATCGAAATGTTTGCATTAACTCCGAATTAGCATATAAAATCAAACCGTCAGATAGACGCGAAATAATTAATGGAATAGGAATTGCTTCAGAAATAACTCTAAATCTCGCTTCACTTTCTTGAAGGGTTCTTTCTATACGTTTATATTTTGTGATGTCTCGGATATTAACCAACCGAGCATTGTAACTGGCATAGCTTATTGTATGTGTAACAATTTCAACATCAATAATCTGTCCGTCTTTTCGCCGATGTTGCCATTGTCCAGCGAAATGTAAGCTAGTGTGCTTTTGTCTTAAATATTCTCTGAAAATAGGCACATCTTCTGGAGTGCGAATATCAGTTATTCGCATTTGTAAAAACTCTTCTCGTGAGTAACCGTAGTGGATAACAGCAGCTTCATTTACATCTAAAAATTGCAGGGTATTCTGGTTATATACCCACATTGGATTAGGATTTTTAGAGAAAAGAAGATTAAAACTTCTTTGGCTATCATCAATTACTTTTTGCCGATGTAATTCTAAATACCTGATTGTTTGTCGAGCTAGCTGTTGTAAAACTACCTCTTCTTTAACAGTCAAGTTTCGCGGTGCAAAATCAATTATACAAAGACTACCCAATGCAAAACCGCTTGAGTTAATTAAGGGAACTCCCGCATAAAAGCGGAAATTAGGATTGGATATTACAAGAGGATTTGTCGCCAATCGTTCATCTTGCAAAGCGTCCGGGATGATTAATATTTTACTTTGCAAGATAGTATAACTACCAAAAGAAATACTTCGAGGAATTTCCGACGTTGTTACTCCAATTTTTGACTTGAACCATTCCCGTTCTGTATCAACTAGGCTAATCAGAGCGATTGGTGTTTCACAAAGGTTAGCAGCTAATTGAGCAAGCTCATCAAAAATTTCTTCTGGTGGCGTATCTAAAATTTGATACTGGTTAAGTACTTCTAGCCTTTGACCTTCATTTTCAGGAAGTAGCATTATTGATTGTGTGAAAAAGGTTTGTAAAGTGTCATATTTTATTTGCTTTAATCTCAAAATAAAATTAATTATTATAAAGTTTACGAAATTAAAATCGGATTTTTCTTAATAAAATGGAATCGTTTATTTTTGGGAAATGCCTTTTACTCCATAACATTGTTAAGATATTTATTTTTTTTCAAAATAATTTACTCTATGTGAATAGGTACTTGAGGTTGCTTAAAGGTGGGTTAAAAAAAACGTTATATTCCCTACCAGTATTTTTATCAAACTATTGGCAGTTTTTGCAACATACAAAATCGACAGATGAACCATTTGCTGTCAACTATCAATAAAGCAATTTCAAAAGCATCTTGGACATCAAGCCCTTTCCAAGTTCTACTTTAACGATAGCAAGAGTTCTAAGGTTAACAAATTCTACATTTCTGGATTTTTGTCAGCATACATAAGTAGTACTAAATAATACTTTCGATAGAGGGGCGAATCAGCAATAACTAGATTCTGGATAGATACACTCACATCACTAATTTATTTAAGATGATCCCAAGAATAAATGATTAGGAATGTAGTCATGGCTGAACAAGAAAAACAAAAATCTGATAATAAAGAAGGTACGCCTACGGCTTCTGGTGGCTACCAAACCCCCATTGAGGAAGGTATCCGCAAAACTGGCGATGCTGAAAAGAGTGATGCTAAACCCAGTGCTACACCAGAAGCACCAGGAGAGGATTCTGTAGCAGGTAGCCCCAATCAGGGAACCGAGTCACGTTAGATTGGTTTGGACTTTCCCAAGTTTCAATAGTCTAATTGGGTTGTTTCTACTAACGCGCATTTAGTAAAATTTGAGTGGACAGTTGTGGTTTAGATCGCGATTGTCCACTCATTTTTATTGCGTGAGAATCGTTTTCAGGGGGGATGAAGGCTGATGTGGTAAAGTGCGTAGGCGTAGCCCACCGGAGGTATCACTTTTGTCTCATGGCATTTTTAGTAATTATTATACTACAGCTAATTATTTAATTATGAATTTGATATTTATATTTCTAAGTATAATATCTGAAGTTTATTAGCACAGCCTTGAATAAAAATCATCTATCCCTGAAATCTCCTAAACTTCATGATTCTTAATAATTTTGCTTCCTCTTGTGGCTGACAGAAGTCCCACAATCCCATAGGCTGATCTTAAAGTGGTAATTTTTCACTTAGTCGTTAATAACTACCCATACAGATAATGCCCCTGAAAATCGTCCAGAACTTTGATAGCAGTTTTACTCTTGAAACACAAGCTCAAGAAACTCTATTCAATTTATTGACAAGCGTTGCTTTCTTAAATCAAATTAGTCAACAGTTGCAGTGCGAGCAAGTTAAATTTACTGAATTACTTTTCCAACCAGTTCCTTACAGCTTAACTACCACTAAAGGAATGCCAGCCGAGTTTGAAAAATATCATGAATCTGATGAATATGCCATCATCAATGTACCGCCAAATTTCATGTTTAGTGCTAAGATTTTTAAACCAAGTCGCCTTTGTGCAATTTACCAAAAAATTGGTAATAGTTAATTGTGAAGATAATTTTTTCCTAATAGGCAAATAGTAAGTTTGATATTTGATGTATGGCTCTTGAAACGAATCTTTCTACTTTAGCAACCTTGGAATATATTCCTTACATTGACGATCGCGGGCAATTACCCGAACAATTTCAGAGTAAAATTGGGGTATATGCTATCTTTGATCGAGAAAAAGTGCTGCAATTTGTAGGCTATTCTCGTGATGTTTATCTCAGCCTGAAACAGCATTTAGTCCGTCAGCCACAACATTGCTATTGGGTCAAGGTTCAAACTATTGAACGCCCTAGTCGCACAATTTTAGAAAATACTGAAAATGCTTGGATTGCAGAAAATGGCAGCGTGCCTTGGGGAAATGGAGATAACAAGGAAAAATGGACGCATCCCATTGATGTAAAAGTTATCATGACACCCGAAGAACAGGCGAAATATCAAAATCCAGCGAATGATGAATTAGCACAAATAAAAATTCTTAAAAATGTGGCGCGGAGAGTAGAAGCAGAAATTTCAACACAATTGCTAGAAGTGCGGGGTTTGCAAATGCAAATTCGCTTTAATCCTAAATTGAAAGAAGAAGGTTTGCTAGATTTGAAATGAAGGTTGTTTTGGGGAAAACTAACTATAGACATGAATATCGCTTATAATCTCCCATGACAATACAGCTGCTGAACGATCGCTATCAAGTTATCCGCACACTGGGCGCTGGTGGGTTTGGTGAAACCTATCTAGCAGAGGATACCTATATGCCCTCAAAGCGCCGTTGTGTGGTTAAACAACTAAGACCGATTCACAACAATCCCCAAATTTACCAGTTAGTGCAAGAGAGGTTTCAACGCGAAGCAGCAATTTTGGAACAACTCGGCGGCGCATCTGACCAAATTCCAGCATTGTATGCCTACTTCTCCTCTGGCGGACAATTTTACTTAGTTCAGGAGTGGATTGAAGGCGATACCCTAACTGGAAAAATTCAAAAGCAAGGGCTATTTAGTGAAAGCGCTGTCCAGGAATTATTTATGAATTTGTTACCCGTCCTGGATTACGTTCACTCTAAGCATATCGTTCACCGCGATATTAAACCGGATAACATCATTGTGCGCGATCGCGATGGTAAACCAATACTAATTGATTTTGGCGCTATCCGCGAATCAATGGGAACAGTGGTGAATTCTCAAGGCAATCCTACCAGTTCCATTGTGATTGGGACACCTGGTTATATGCCCAGCGAACAAGCCGCAGGTAGACCAGTATATTCGAGTGATTTATACAGTTTAGGAATGACGGTAATTTATTTGCTGACTGGTAAACAGGCGCAACAACTAGAAACCGATTCCCAGACGGGTGAAATTGTTTGGCGACAGTATGCGAGTCATGTTAGCCCGATCGTAGCAGGAGTAATCGACAGAGCGATCGCATATCATCCGCGCGATCGCTACCCAACAGCCAGAGCAATGCTGGATACTTTGCAGAACATAGCAAATCCCATTCCAACGACGCAACCCCTCTTGACTCAACCCACTATAGTCTCTGCACCGCCACCTCAGACAGTACCTGCTAAACCACAGCCTAGCGCTCAAAGTAATAGTCAGAATAATATCCTTATCGGCAGTTTAATCGCAGGTGGGTTGATTGGTGCATCTGTGATTATTAGCCAAGTGTTAACAAAACCTACTCAATCTACAGCAGATAAAACGGTATTACCTTCAGAAACACCATCAGCGATCGCAAGCCCAGTGATAGAAACTCCGATTATACCAACGAACCCATCTGTTTCTACTCAATCTACACCTTCCCCAGCTACATCAATATCGCCAGTAGCTACCACGACCGTCAACAATTATTTCTGGCTTTCCGAAAGACCTGTAACTGATGCAGATTTAGAGGGTAAAGACGGTTTTCAACTAGATATTATGCGAAATTCGATTTTTGCCAGTCACGGTCGTCGTTTTGATACTCCTGGATTGCAAGATTACTTTGATAAGCAACCTTGGTATAACCCTATATATTCAACAAAAGAATTTCCAGCTAATTTGCTGAAAAAGTTAGAGCAAAAGAATGTAGATTATATCGACAAATATCAAAATCGTTCCGGCTTGAGATATTTTAAGAAATAAGCTTTTGATTATTATACCATTTTACAAAATACCTGATAT
Source organism: Nostoc sp. 'Peltigera membranacea cyanobiont' 213 (assembly GCF_002245975.1). Taxonomy (NCBI): domain Bacteria; kingdom Bacillati; phylum Cyanobacteriota; class Cyanophyceae; order Nostocales; family Nostocaceae; genus Nostoc; species Nostoc sp. 'Peltigera membranacea cyanobiont' 213. Next base: position 23,721 of record NZ_NOLI01000103.1, read on the forward strand.
ATTAGCAGGGGCGTACTTCTGTATACTGGTATCAATATAAGCCCCAAAAATAGAATTCACGACTACACAAACTCTCGTCTACTTCAGAGGACTAAGGGAAAATCAAGGTTTTAAAATCTGCCTGTGTGGGTTTTGTTTGTATTGATGCAGTTTCTAACCGCCTTTTTGTTAAGTTGACACCATTAACTGCTGTACGTCCTTACACCTACTGCAAATATTCTTGTAAATGCTATAAGTCGTAAGTGTATTAGCTTAGACTTATCAAACAATTTCTTGCTACTTATTAGATAATATCTAGGTTAGCTAATGTAACAGATTGCACAGACTATTATATGTTTTATGGTCTAAAATCGCTAGATATTGCAGGCTAATCCTAGCGAAGTCTATATGGAGTCCGAACTAGACTGTTTTTTTATCCCCGAAAATCCATCTCTAGATACTAGTCAGTTTCAGAACCAGGCATTTATATGTAATATATAAATTTGCTATTTACGAGATTAGCAATCCATAAGTTAAAGAAATGCCAATTTTATATTTTCTTTGTTATTTTGTATTTAACGGGACAGTTCTTCCTGATTTGGTGGGTTTAAATAACAATTAGTTAAACCATTTACCTCCAAAGATGCATGTAAATTCTTTGAGTTGAGCTTATTTTGCTTCTTTCCTTACAAACAAGCAAAATGCAAATTGACTAGAGAAATTAGATGGTAATACTCCCAATCGGCAAATAGTTCATCTACACAAGGAAAACCTTGCCTAAAACCATGCTTAAAACAAAGAATCGGCGCATTTTTCTATCTGCTTTTATTCCACCTTTAGGACAAAATCATCAAGCGGATAGTAAAAGCCAATTAGCTCAACCTAAATTAGATTTATTGCAACCCTTACGTCAATGGCTAGACACAATTGAGATTCAGAATCGGAAATTAGCCAAATTTATTGCTAAACTGATTCCCGCCCAGTGTCCATTCGAGCGTGATATCATGCTTTTTGGTCGCAAAATAGCCCACATTCCACCAATGTGCAAGCTAAATCCGCTTTATAACGAACTTGTGTACTTACGTTTTCGCGCTTTGTGTTATCTAGTAGATCAGTGTGGTGAAGATATTCAATCTTACTGCTGAATATAACTAGAAAAAACACAATATGGAAATTAAAATTGAGCATCAACCCAGACAAGAACGCCTCAATGAATTGGGTGTCTATAAATGGGAAATTTGGGAAAAGGAAGTCTCAAAATTCCCTTGGACTTATGATTCTCAAGAAACTTGCTACTTTTTGGAAGGTAATGTCGTTGTTACTCCTGATGGTGGACAGCCAGTGCAAATGGGTAAAGGTGATTTGGTGATTTTTCCCTCTGGCATGTCCTGCATCTGGGAAATCATAAGCGACGTGAAAAAACATTATTACTTTGATTAGCCAATAGACAAAAGCGATCCCCATGAACTGACATGTTTGCCATTGGTTTTTGAGGTTAATATAACTACCAAAATAGTGCCCAATTTTTTGACAAATTTGATTGAAAATATAGCTTTCTGCTACAGCACAAGTAATATACACTACTTTGCAACTAAATAAAGTCCACTCCTACCCAACTCTACCCAATGCCTTGGGGAGGGTTGGGTACTTTTTTTACTCACCAATATATGAAGAAATATAAATTTGAAGTAGGGTACGTTATCCTATGGCATAAAGCACCTTGAATTGTTGACGGTGCGCGACAAAGCGCCCTAGATTTAAATTTATTAACATAGCTTGAAAAATTAGTTTAGCGCCGACTTACTTAACTCCAAGTTTTGATCCACGATGAGAAAGTGGACTTGCTAAATAAACCCCACCTGATAACGGGAGTATCTAAACCTTGATATGTAAGAATAATCAATAAAACAGCACTAAACTTCTGTAGCATTTGTCCCAATTATCGGTAATTATATCGGGATAGTAGGTTTCCAAATTCTGGATTAAAAACTACCATTGACTCTTTAAAAGGATAGGATTAATGTTATGAGGTAGTCCTTCTAAGGGCACTCTTTAATACATCAAAAAATCATGAGGTATTTCAGATGATGATGATGATGATGAATGAAACCATGACTGCCGAAATGCAAGCTTGCATGGAAGTTTGTATGGACTGTCACAAGATGTGCATGGAAACCATGACTTACTGCATGGCCAAAGGTGGTATGCAGATGGACAAAAATATGATGAGCATGATGAGCATGATGCGCGATTGCTCTGAAATGTGCATGATGTGCATGAATATGATGATGAGCGGTTCTGAGTTCATGGAACGCACTTGTATGCTTTGCGCTGAGATGTGCGATCGCACTGCAATGGCATGTGAGATGATGAGCGATGACATGAAAATGATGGAATGTGCTGCTGCTTGCCGTAAGTGTGCAGAGTCTTGCAGAAGTATGCAGATGATGCCTGCTTAATTGCCCTAACTAGCAGAAGTTTCTCTGCAACCTAATATTCAAGCGCTCAGACTCTTTGGAATCTGGGCGCTTGAAGTAAAGACTTAACTAATCAAAGAATTAGCAAAGTGATACTCCCCTGGCAGATTGCAGATGTCATGTAGGAGATATTCAATTTTCAATTCCACACCCGACGCAAATTCAACACAAAACCCGGTAACACCGCTTCACCAGGCAACTCAGTTGGATTCTCTAACATTTCCAAGCGTTGCATATTGGCGGGATGATTTTACTATTTTTGTGGGATGGGCATCTTGCCCGTCCCTTGTATTTCCGGGCGGGCAGGATGCCCACCCCACAAGAATCATCCCATAATTCAGCAAAGCCCAAATATGCAATACCCCTTATGACGTATATCTCTGCATTCACTCCATCAAAATCAACCGCAGAGGATCTAAACGCACGTACCAAGGAAAAGCTTGGTCTTTCATCGTCGCCCATTTTTCTTTGAAGACTTCAGCTTGCAGATGGTAATCTTGAGAATTCTTGCCAGCAGAATGTAGTTTGAGAAATAATGTCATTCGATGGGGCGTTTCACTTGTTCGTACTACCCAGCAGGGAAAGGTATTTTCCTGTGATGAGTCGTTGGTAAAAATGAACTGATGGGCACGAATGCCGACGTGGGATAATTCACTCTTGACTGGTTCAATTACTTGGAGACTACAACCCCAATCAGTCGCTTCTACCTGTTGCGATGACTGGAGAATAGCACGGGAGAAGTTTTTGCATCCGGTAAGTTGGGCGACACTAACGGTAGCAGGATGCTGAAAAATATCGTGTTTGCTACCATAATGAACGGCTTTACCATGCTCCAATACCAAAAGATTCGGACAAATCCGATAAGCTTCTTCCATATTATGAGTGACAAACAGAGTCACACCTTGGTAGCCAGCTAGAGTTTCTTTCATTTGCTCCTCTAATTGACTACGCAGATGGGTGTCGAGTGCCGAAAACGGCTCATCTAAAAGCAATGCTTCCGGTTGACTTGCCAATGCTCTTGCCAAGGCTACCCGTTGTTGTTGTCCCCCAGAAAGTTGGTGCGGATAGCGATCGCCTAATCCCTGCAACTGCATTGCTAATAATTGTTCTTCTACCTGCACCCTAATACTGCCAGCCGATAGTTTTTTGGGCAAGCCAAAAGCAATATTTTGCGCCACACTCAAATGGGGAAAGAGGGCATAATTCTGCACTAAAAAACCGATGCGGCGATCGCGACTGGGTAAATTAATTCCTTGTTCTGAGTCAAATAGGACTCTACCATTTAAAACTATGCGTCCACTAGAAGGCGTTTCTATCCCCGCAAGGCAGCGCAAAATCATGCTCTTACCTGCTCCAGAACCCCCTAACAATCCCAAAGGTTGCTCATCAGAAGTGAAAGCAACTTTTAAATGAAAGCTAGAAAGTACTTTTTCAATATTGACTAACAATCCGCCAGATTCAAAGCTAGATTGCGGAGTATAGAGAATTTCTCCCCCCGCTCCCTGCTCCCCGCTCCCTTCTCCCCTCCTCTTTTCCCTCAATTCTTGCCAGAAGTTAACCCCAATAATTCCAGATAGAGAAATCGCCATAATTGCGATCGCCCAAAACCACGCTTCGTTCATTGCTCCCGCTTCCACTGCAAAATAAATCGCCATTGGGATTGTCTGCGTAACTCCTGGAATGTTACCAGCTAGCATCAACGTCGCCCCGAATTCTCCCAAAGCACGGGCAAAAGCTAACATTGTGGCGGCGACAATACCGGGTAGTGCTAGGGGTAAACTGATGCGCCAAAAGATTGTAGTTTCAGTTGCACCAAGGGTTCTAGCTACTCGCAGCAGATTAGCATCTATTTGTTCAAAGGCTCCTAGTGCAGTTTTATACATTAAAGGGAAAGAAACTACTGTGGCTGCGATCGCTGCACCATACCAGGTAAAAACAATGGTGAAGTCAAAAGCGCCCATGAATTTCCCTACAGGGCCATTTTTCCCAAAAAATAGCAGCAACAAGAAACCGACAACCGTGGGTGGTAAAATCAGGGGCGCAATAAAGATACCCTCAATCAACGATTTACCTTTGCCACGATATCCCAGCATCCAGTAGGCAGCAGCAATACCCAAAAAGAAGGTGATAAATGTGGCAAGCAATGAAGTTTTGAGTGATATCCAAAGAGGCGATAAATCCAATGGCATAGTTGCGTAGGGAAAAATTAGCTTAACTAATCCCTAATTTACCAACTTTACCTCCGATCCGTTGGTAAAAGTTGGTAAATTACCTAATAAAATCTTGAATCAAACCTACAGAAACAAGATCCCCGACATATTTTTACGGGGGATCTGCGGCTTGCAATTCTCACAAATCAAAGCGGCTCCAGCCTATCTCAAAAGCTGGAGCCGCTTACTCAAAAGCTTTAATTATTCACGCCTACTTACTTATAGCTTTTCCTAATCAAATGAGGTATATCATAGCCCTCTCCTCGCTGGCGGGGAGGGGGTTAGG
>NZ_NOLI01000104.1:0-28389 GCF_002245975.1 Nostoc sp. 'Peltigera membranacea cyanobiont' 213
GCTAGCAAGGTGGGGATCATGACTACGCCGAACCAACCGATGTAAATCCGGTTGTTGGTGCTGGTGATCCACTCACAAAATCTATCCCATACGTTGGCGCTTTCGCGGCGTTGTAAGGTTGCTGTCATTGTTTTATAAATGCGGTTATTCGTGGATGAATTAGGTAGGTTTGACTACCTGTTACACATCTTAAAGAATTTATTGCGTTTTGTAAAGTACTTTCAGAAAAAACTTTATCTTGGGATTTACGCACTTGCAACAGAAAATTCCCAATCTAGTTAAGAGGGATTGGGCATTGGGAAAAATGCATCTCCGATCGCAACTGTTGGGTGGGTGTCTATTGCCAAATGTTTCAAGATTTTTAACTCTATATCTATTGCCCTGCTTACCTTCCAGAGTTTTATCTTTTAATCCTTTTATTCAGAATGGAGAGTTACAGAAGAGGGATAACTCAGCATTAGCTAGGTTGGGAGTGTTACTGCCAACCCTTTTGGGTTCGGTAATGAAGATTGTAGAAAGCATACGATGGGCGGGGACTAAAGTTCCTCTTGCTGCTTATTCGGATGGTTATTGGGAGAAAGCGATCGCCCTTCACAACTGTAATGACTTACTTAACAAGTTCGCTTCCTGAATAAGTTTTCGCAAGCAGAACTAGGGCAGATTTAGTGTAGAGATTATTTTAAAACTTCAAAAGCCCTACCATTAAACGATTTCAGCACTCCAAACTCCCACTCGCGGGGTTTTTCTTTGAATTAGTGATATCTACGACAAGCTTATACGCAAGTCAAATCTACTAAGCCTGTAATACCTTAAACCACTTATTCAAAACGCTGCTAATGGTTTTCTTAATCTCATGCTTCCGATTCCACTTCTGGAATGCCATTTCATACTCTTCACCTTTGACTTGAAAGGTATTCCAGACATCCAACCCTACAGGTAATCCGCAAAATAGCAAAATGTACAGCGACCAAGAAATTCCACCACCAGTAATTAAATCAAGCAGTATAAAAAAGCCATTAAGGATTGCGTAATTCCCTAAACGTTTCTGAAATCTTCTGATGCGGTAAGCGTCAAAAGCTTTTCGTTGTTGAACTTGACCTTGTTGTACTAGCCAATCGCGTTCTGCTAATTTTAAAGAATCAGGTGAAATTTCTAACTCGGAAGCAATTTCTAATATCTGCTCGTAAGAAAATTCTGTATCTTTGTCATTAGCTTGACGAGCGATCGCTAAGTGCAGAATTTGGTGTACATCTTCTTGGCTATAAGAGCGGATGCTTTGAGGTTCAAACGCCGTCATAATTCTTTCTCTTAATATTACTTTTAATAGAAATTTGCTGCCCGATAGATTTTAAGCAGCTACGCCACTACTCTTTCTATTATCTCTACATTAGCAAATCTGAATGTTGTCGCGCGTCTAAATGTATTGGATTTTTAACTTTGCTCGGATCTACTCAGGACTGAGCAATACTAAACTGTGGTTGTCGATAGGTGTAAATATCTTGAATAACTTGCACTTAAGCTACAGGTAACTTACCAGCATTGGGCATTGCTTATTTCTCCCCCACTCCCCTCAATATAAAGACTCTCCAAACATCCGATCCTATTGGGATGCAGCAGAGCATAATAACGAAAGAACAAGCATTAACAAGGATGTAACCCAATGGTTGAAGGAAATGGATCGATTCGTACCCTATCGGTTGATATTGGTGGTAGTGGCGTTAAAGCTATGGTTTTAGATATTACGGGGACTCCTGTAACAGAAAGAGCGCGTTTAGATACACCTCAACCTGCTACACCGGAGGTTGTAATTAATGCAATTGTTGTCTTAGCTGCGGCTCAAGGTGAATTTCATCGCGTTTCAGTCGGTTTTCCTGGTGTGGTGCGGTGTGGAGTCACAGAAACGGCGGTAAACTTACATCCAGATTGGATTGGATTTGATTTGGAAACAGCATTATTAAAACATTTAAATAAACCTGTACGGGTGATTAATGATGCAGACATGCAGGGGTTGGGTGCGATCGCAGGTAAAGGCGTAGAACTGGTGATTACTCTGGGTACAGGGTTTGGTTCGGCTTTATTTGTAGACGGAAAGCTAGTACCAAATATGGAAATGGGGCATCATCCGTTTCGCAAAGGAGAGACTTTTGAGCAGCAGTTAGGGCGTGCAGAGTTAGAAAAAATTGGTGATAAAAGATGGAATAGGCGTTTAGAAAAGGCGATCGCATCCTTGCAACATCTGTTCAATTATGATTACCTTTACATTGGCGGCGGTGAAGCTGTGAGAGTAAATTTCCAGTTACCGTTAAATGTGAAACTCATCCCCAATATCACTGGTTTATTAGGCGGTATTGCTTTGTGGCGAGATGAAAAAAGGTAAAAAGTTTTTCAGCATCCACAACTAAATGTACAGTGTACTAAGTAATGTCTCCCACAGGCTTACATATAGACGGTGCTGCGGGAAGCCACTCCGTGTCTATGCGTCCTTAGCGGTAGTCTGCGGTAAGCCGCTTTGTACCTACGTTAAAAAAATTGACTTTGGCAAAGAGTTTTAGTCTTAACTCAACTGTATTGCCCTATAATTTTGGAATATCAGGAAGTCTACGCCTGTGGTCAAGCTTACATTAATTGCATGAAACAGATATATTATTTGTGGTCACACCTTTGACATAATCTTGCAATATCTTTGTCAATAGGATCTGTAATAGTTAGCTCATCAAACTGTTTAACGGAACTAGGCAGGCAATCCCTGCCTTTTTTAATCAATGTTCTCTAGTACTGCATTCTCTTGCTATTTAGTTATGGGCGATTTCCCTTTACCTGAGAATTACTAAGAGAAAAACCTCGACGCGTAGGTTTAATACTAGCTAATTCCACCTGAAAACTTACCTTGTCGGTCATTTCCCCGCTTCTTGCTTCCAAAGTCCACTTACCCGAACGCAAATTCCAAAATAAAGAATTAGCTGAGTTTATATCTAACTTTTCGCCATTTAGCCACCATTCTACAGGCACAGATTTATTTCCCGCTAGCTTAAATTCGAGTTTTTGCTTCGCTTCTTCACCTGGATATAGTAAGAATAAATCGCCATGATGGGGAGATAAAATTCTGAAATTGCTAGAAACAAAACTTGATTGCTGTTGTTTGGCCAACCACTCATTATACTCTGGTGGTAAATTAAATTGATTGTCACCTTCGTAGGCAATTTTATCTTCAGGATAGAAATATTCCTGCACCACTGAGGTACAATCTGGTGTTGGTCGTAATCCCGAAATTGCACAAATAGGTAATTGCACTAAACCTTCTGGAGATGGAAAAGCTGCTGGTTCTTGATGTTCGTGCAGGTGTAACATAATCCGATTCCACAAAGGTGCAGCCCCTGTCACACCTGAAACTTGTCGCATCGGTTCGCCGTTGAAATTGCCTACCCAAGTAGCAACGGTGTAATCAGTAGTGAAGCCAACTGTCCAAGTATCCCGAAAATTGGAAGAAGTGCCAGTTTTAACAGCAACAGGAAAGGGTAAATTTAACACAGAGTCTACGCCAAAGGCTGTTGCACGAGCATGATTATCACTGAGAATGTTAGTAATTAATTGCCATATCGTCGTTGAATTTTGAATTTTACATCGTACATTTAGTGTGCCTTTAGCGCAACTTGGATTTTGAATTGGAGAATCGGAAAATGTGCTGACTATTGGGGTAGCATCTCCAAGTCGTGCTATGGTCAGGTAGGCACGGGCTAATTCCCATAAACTGACTTCGCCACTACCCAAGGTTAAACCCAAACCATAATGTTCTGGGCTTTGATTGAGGTGTTCAAATCCGAGTTGATGCAGTCGTTCTAAGAAGGTTTCCACACCTACTTTCTCTAACACCCTCACTGCGGGTACATTCAACGAATTTGCTAAAGCTATTCGCACCCGCACAGGGCCAAGAAACTTTTCGGTGTAATCTGTTGGGCTGTAAAGTCTCGCACCGGGAATTGCATAACGGGCGGGGACATCTGCCAAAATTGTATTTGGGCGAATTAAGCCTTTTTCTAAAGCTAATTCATACACAAAAGGTTTGAGGGTAGAACCTGGTTGACGTAGCGCCTGCACTCCATCATTGCGTCCTAATTTGGCTTCGTTAAAGTAATCAGGCGAACCAACATAAGCCAAAACTTCACCAGTATGATTGTCAATTACCAACGCAGCCGCATCGTGGACATTGTTAGCGGCGAGAGAAGAAATTACCTGCTGTAACTGTGCTTCGACAAACTGCTGTAAGGGGCGATTTATAGTTGTGCGAATAACAGATTTATCCCCCCAGCCCTGGTTTTCAAGGGGGGTTGGGGGGATTTGATTGGCTAACCAAAATAGAAAGTGTGGTGCGGCGATAATTCCCCGTGGGCGAGACTGAAACACAACTTTTTCGGCGGATGTTCGGGCTGCGTAGCTTGCCGCCGTAGGCATCGCACCACTGATATACCCTTCCTGTACCATACGATTAAGGACGTATTTTTGTCGCTGCTTTAACCTTTCCCAATGCTCATAAGGGTTAAAATATGTGGGATTATTGGGAATAGCCGCCAACAAACTAGCTTGGGCAAGATTTAACTCACTCGCTGGGATAGAAAAATAAGTCTGCGCGGCTGCTTCCACACCATATATATTCCCGCCCATTGGTAGGCGGTTAATATATGCAGAGAGAATTTCATCTTTATTCATCCCTGCTACTAACCGCCAAGATAGCCAAATTTCACTCAGTTTACCAGAGAAACTGCGGGGCACAGGATCTAGCATCCGCGCCAACTGCATAGTAATAGTGGAAGCACCGGAAACAATTCTTTTGGCGTGCATTGCTTCTTTGCTGGCGCGGATAACAGCTTTCATATCCAACGCCCCATGATGGTAAAAGCTACCATCTTCGGCGGCTAAAATGGCATGGGTGAACTGGGGCGAAACCTGATTTAGTGGGACTACTGATGTATGTTCTTGGTCACGGGTGAGCAATGTTCCTAATGGTAAACCATTGCGATCGCTAAATTGCATTGCCAGTTGATTTTGGGCAATATCTGCGGCCCGAACGGGCGCAAAATAAGGTAGTAAGCGGATAATTAGGCAGATTACCAGCACAGACAGGACAACTTTGATACTGAGCTTAAATTGGAATAGCGATCGTAAAATTAGTTTCATCAGGGAATCCCTGCCCAAGAAAACTTACCTTAATTTTGACGCAGCGATTACATCTATATCAGTAAATATGTCAAATCCTTAATAATTTATTTGAAATCACTTAGCAGATGTAAATTAATATTTGCAGAAGTTAAATACTTATTAATAGTTAAGAATTGTAGTGATTTTTCGGAACAATCATACGGGATTGGTTATCTATGTAAATAAACATAGTTAAATCCAAATTCCGGGTAAAAAATAGTTGTCTGGCATCCTTTACTAGTGTTGGCATTACCAACTCAATGAGGTAATGCAAAATTTTACTTGCTATAATTTGTGAATTTTTTATTTTGAATTACTAAAAAAGATGATTATCAGATTTTTACTCAGTTCCTACCATAAAATTCTCTATCTCTTCCTTAGCGCCCTTCGCAGTAGTCTGCGGCAAGCAGAAGCGTCTACGTTAAAAAAAATTAAGTATTCTTCAAGGCAGAAGAGAAGAATACAATTTCTTCTTCTCTTTACATTCATGCTAGCCATGACAGGGTGTAATTTTTTTAGTATCAACTCAAATAAAGAACAACTCCCAGTAGTATCCCCCCTAACCCCACCAAAATTACCAGACTGGATTGAACAAATAAGTCCCATTGGCGATGCCAAACCTCTCAACCAAATCCGCATCCGTTTTAAAGAAGCTTTAATTCCAGTTGAAAGTCTCGACAATCCAGAACAGCAGAAAATATTAGAAAAATTTGCCCTTTGGCCGCCTTTACCCGGTCAATTTCGCTTTTTGACACCGCGCATGGTGGGTTTTCAAGCTGAGAAAGCATTGCCAATAGCCACAAGATTTCAAGTCACTCTCAAAGCAGGTTTAGCCGACTTAAAAAATCATCGGCTAGATAAAGATTTACCCTGGACTTTCAACACCGAATCTATCAACCTAACTAATTTACCCGGTGTAAATCCCATTGAGAAGGGTGATATCGAACCAATTGATTTACAACAAAAGCTACAATTTACTTCCAACGTAGAATTAAACTTACCTTCTGTACAAGAACATTTACAGTTAATTCCTCAAGGACAAAACAAGGGTGTCGGCTTCAAAGTCGAATTAAACAAAGAAGAAAAACCAGTAAAAAATGAAGAAGACCCTTTAGAGAAATTTGACCCTTCAGCCCGCAATTGGATTTATAACCTCATTCCCCAGCAAAATCTCGAAAAAGCAACCCCTTATCGTCTAGTCTTTTCTCCTGGAATACTCCCTGCTTATGGCAATCTCCCTACAGAGAAAGAATTTGCCAGTAAGTTAGCAACTTATTCACCTTTGGCATTCCAGAAAATTAACTTTTACGGACAGCCGGATTCAGGTGGAACTTTTGGACGATTTATTAAAGGCAGTCCTCAGCTAGAATTTAATAACGTTTTACTGGCAGATTCAGCCAAAGAAAGTATTACTATTAATCCAGCACCAAAAGACATTTCAAGAATCCTCCAAATAAATGATGAAGATAAAATTGTCGGCATCAATCCTTATGCACTAGAACCTGCCAAAACTTATACAATTACTATCGGCGAAAATCTCAAAGATAAGTTTGGGCAGACTTTGGGCAAACCTGTAACGCTTAAATATGATACTGGAGATTTAGCCGGGGATATCTGGGTACCATCAGATTTGAATATTTTCCCTACCGATAAAAATTTACAGCTAAATATTACTACAGGAAATCTCCCAGAATCTAAATATAAAGCAGCTTATCGAGTAGTTAAACCAACAGATTTAGTTTATTTTAATAATAGTAATGATTTATTACCTCAACCTTCTGATTGGCAAAGCTTTAAGGTATCGGGTAAGAAAAATCAATCCGTCGATATTGCTGTTCCTCTGCGGGAAAAAATAAGTGCAGCCACAGGAATGTTAGCTTATGGAGTGCAAGCCCGGACTAATAAATATCAGGAAAATGGAAAGGAACTGTGGCGAGAACCTACCACTTATGGCTTAGTTGAATTGACGAATTTGGGCGTATTTACTCAATGGTTCCCTGAGTCAGGCTTAATTCGCGTCAATCATTTGACAGATGGTTCGCCAGTTCAAGCGGCTACTGTGGAAATTTATCAATCAAAATTACAAGCAAAATCTCAACCCGAACCAGTACCTTGTACAACTGGTAAAACTGATGAAAATGGAATTTTTAGAATTGTTCGTGAAGGATTACAGAAATGTTATTCTGGCAATGAAAGTTCTAGTAAATCACCACAATTATTAGTAATTGCCCGTGAAAACCAAGATTGGGCATTCGCTAGAACTGAAGAATATAGCGGCGTTTATGGCTACGGTATTGATGCAGGTTGGCAAGATAGTAAGCCAGAATCACGCGGCGTAATTTTTTCAGACAGACAGTTATATCAACCAGGTGAAAAAGCTTGGTTAACTGGGTTTGCTGGCTTTTTACAAAATGGCACAATTCAGCAAGATAAAAATGCCGTTTACCAATTAACTTTGGTAAATCCTGATGGGCAAAAGACCAACTTAGGTACGCAAACTACAAATGAATTTGGCACGTTTTCTCTGGAATTGCCAATTAAAACTACTCAGCGCCTAGGCTATCATACAATCCAGGCTAAGGGTAAGAATGGACAAGAACTTTCTGGAGAATTTCGGGTAGCTGAGTTTAAGCCACCAAATTTTAAAGTCGAACTCAACTTAGATAAAGAATTTGCTTACATTGACGAGAAAGTTGATATTAATGCCACTAGTAATTATTTATTTGGTGCGCCTGTAGAAGGTGGAGAAGCAAAATACTTTATTACTCGCCAACAGGCTAATTTTATTCCCAAAGGTTGGGACGAATTTACTTTTGGTCGGCAATGGCTATGGCCGGAAGAATCTCCTAGTATATCTAGTGATGTGTTGCAAACTAATGCCCAGCTAGATGCTAATGGTAAAAGTAGTCAAACCGTGAGTGTGGCTAATGATTTGCCATATCCTATGACTTACCAAGTAGATGTGCAAGTTGCAGATGTTTCTAATTTATCTGTAGCGAATTCTAAAACTTTTACAGCCTTACCAAGTAATCGTCTAATTGGGTTAAAAAGTAATTTTATTACTGATGCGGGTAAGGCTTTCCCTATTGATGTGGTTGTTACCGACCCTACAGGAAAAGCGATAACAGGTCAACCATTGCGCCTGGAATTACAAGAGATTAAATATAGTAGCGTCACCGAATTAGTTGAAGGTAGCCGAACGCCAAAAAATCAAGTTGAATATAAAACAGTCGGACAAGCAGAAATTACATCTGCTAGCAGTCCACAATCGGTAAATTTGACAGCACCAGAATCTGGTTCATACCGGATTAGAGTTAATTTTAGTGATGCAAAATCAGAATTAAGCGCCACAGATTTACAAATTTGGGCAACTGGAGAAAATCCAGTATTTTGGGGTTCGAGAGAAAAAGATGTCTTAGAGGTTAAGCTAGATAAACAAGAGTTTAAACCTGGTGAAACTGCTACTGTACTAATTCAATCTCCCTATCCAGATGCAGAATTGTACTTTGCTGTGATTAAAGACAAACCCCTTTATCAGCAGATTACCAAAGTTCAGGGAAGCGCACCACAAATTCAGTTTCAAGTTACGCCAGAAATGCTGCCAAATGCAGCCATTGAAGCTATTTTAGTCAGGCAAGGTAAACCCATAAGCCAAGTGGAAGCAGGAAGTTTAGATAACTTGGTGAAGATTGGTTTTACACCTTTTAAAGTCAACTTAGAAGATAAGTATTTAAAACTGCAAGTTAAGCCAGTGCAAGCATCATTAGAACCTGGTGCAGAAGCAACAGTACAGCTAGAACTAAAGGATAATCAAGGAAATCCCACCAAAGGACAGTTTACAGTCATGGTGGTAAATGAAGCCGTGTTACAACTTTCTGGTTATCGCCCACCAGATTTGGTAGATACAGTTTATGCAGAACAGACAATATCTACCCGCTTTAGCGATAATCGCCCGGATGTAATATTACAACCACAAGATGTAGCTAAACCCAAAGGTTGGGGTTATGGCGGTGGTTTCTCAACTGGTGCAGCAAATACTCGCACTCGCACTGATTTTAAAGCCTTAGCTTACTACAACGGTTCTGTCCTTACCGATGCAAATGGGAATGCACAGATAACTTTTAAATTGCCGGATGATTTAACTACATGGCGAGTTATGGCTGTGGCCACCGATGGAAATCTGCGTTTCGGGAATGGAGACGCGACGTTTATCACCACCAAGCCACTGCTAACTAATGCCATTTTGCCACAATTTGCCCGTCCAGGCGATCGCATCCTTGCCGGTTTATCTGTAACTAACAACACCGGGAATACAGGAAATCTCTCTATTAATGGCGAACTTAGCGGTAATGTGAAGTTTGCTGAGAAAAATCCCACAGCTAGTTCTTTGCAAACCAAAGCTGAATCGGCAACTCATGCTTATCGCTTTCCCATGCTGGCGGATAGCGTTGGAGTTGCTAAAGTCCGCTTTACCACTCAGCTAAATGGTACAACCGCAGATGCTTTTGAAGTACCTTTGGAAATTAAGCCAATTGAAATTACAGAACAAGTTGTTGAAACTGGTGTCACTGAAAAACAGGTGAAAATTCCTCTGAATGTTGATAAAAATACCTTCCCTGATGCGGGAGGTTTAGATATTCAGTTGGCGAGTACTTTGATACCGGAGATTCAAGCCCCAGCAAAGCAGGTTTTAGAAGATAATGATTTGCCGTTTACAGAACCGGCGGCAAGTCAGTTACTAATTGCTGCTAATCTGCAAACTATCGCTCAAAAATATGGTCAAACATTTGTAGAATTTAATCCTAGCCAACAGGCAAATAAAGCTATTGAACAATTACAAAAACTTCAAATAGCCGATGGTGGTTTTGCTGCTTTCCCCGGACAAGAAAAATCCGACCCTTGGGTTTCTTCTTATGCGGGTGAATCTTTGGCTAAAGCCAGTCAGGTATTCCCTAATTTAGCCAATTCTGCAATGCTGTCTCGCCTGAAAGCTTATTTGCAAAAAGTTCTAGCGAATCCTGGAGAATATGACTTTTGTAAACAACTACTCTGTAAAAGGCAACTGCAACTTAACGCTTTAATCGCCCTATCAGATTTAGGAGATAAACGCAATACTTTCCTCGCAGATATTAATGAACAGCGCAATAATTTTGATTTAGTAACTCAAATTAAACTAGCACGATACTTATCTCAATTCCCAGAATGGCAAAATGAATCTCAACAATTAGTAAACAAGCTGCAACAGAATATCTATGAAACTGGCCGCACAGCAGTTGTAAGTTTACCCAGCAGTTGGGGATGGATGAGTTCATCTACAACAACGCAAGCGCAAGCTTTACGTTTATTTATTGCCAAGCAGAGTAAACCCGAAGTTATAGATAAGTTATTCCAAAGTCTTCTCGCACTGCGACGGGATGGTACATGGCAAACTAACTATAACAATGCCCAAGCATTAACAGCTTTGGTAGATTATAGTCAACTGCAACCCACACCACCTAACTTTCTTGCCACTGTACAATTAGCCAGTAATAAGTTAGGAGAAAATCGCTTTGAAGGTTACAAAAATCCTAGCTTACAAATAATTGTGCCGATGAATCTATTACCTCGTGGTCGTAATGATTTAACGCTGCAAAAAGCAGGTAATGGTACCTTACACTATCTGGTTGCTTATAATTATCGCTTGCAAGGAAATCAACCAGGCAGATTTAACGGGTTACGCATAACGCGAGGAATTAGTCAAGTAAATGAAGAGAAAGTTTTACAAAAAACAGGAATTTACGCTTTCGATAAACCCTTGACTTTAGCCTCTGGACAGGTGTTTGATATTGGTTTAGAAATCATCGCCGATCGCAGCGTGGATCATATAGTAATTAAAGATCCGCTACCAGCCGGTTTTGAGGCGGTGGATGCAAGTTTTCAAACTACCACGGCTGCATTACAAGCAAAAGCCGATAACTGGGAACTTGGCTTTAGGAATATCTACCGCGATCGCATTATCGCCTACGCTGACCACCTGGAACCAGGAGTTTATAGCCTGCATTACTTAGTCCGTTCTGTTACCCCTGGAACATTTTCTTGGCCTGGTGCAGAAGTTCACCTGCAATATGCACCAGAAGAATTTGGGCGCACAGCTGAGTCTACATTGGTGGTTGAGGATAAGTCGTGAATTTGGAAACTTATACTGTATATGAAACATCAGTGTAAGTAGTTCACTTACAAAAAGAGAGATATGCGAATTCTAATTATGGAAAGCAGTATGTTGTTGCTCCTGACTGCGATAACAACTGGCTGTGTCAGTTCTCCCTCTGTTACCAAACAGACACAAGCCTTACCAGCAATCACTGAACAGCCTACGAAAGAAGCTGTGTTGACCTCAACACCAACACCGACTGGAAAAACTACAGACAACTCTACCCCTGAAGCCACTATTGCCAAAAATCCGCCGCGCTGTGAAACCAACCAATTGTCAGTCCGCCGAGTCTCCGAAGATGCTGGTGTTGGGAATGTTGCCCTCACCTACGCCTTCACCAATAATGCCTCATCCCCTTGCACCCTCTACGGTTATCCAGGATTGGCACTACTGGATGCACAAGGCCAACCTTTGGAAGGGGTTAAAGTTATCCGTTCCAAGGACACTTACTTTTCAAGTAAGCAACCTCGACAACAAGTAACTCTAGCTCCCGGAAAACAAGCCTCATTTCAGTTAGCATACAACCACATTAGTTCGCCACAGCAAAACTGCCCAATCTCTAGTAAGATTGAAATCACGCCTCCTAATGCTTACCAGCACTTGAGCGTCACACAAGAAATCAAGCCTTGTACAGGCAAAGTCAGAGTGACTCCGGTGCAAGCTGTTACCACTCAACCCTAGTAAATTTATGTAATTTACTAAAATACCCAGAAATAGCATAAATTTAATTAGAGCCTCTGATAAGTCCAGTATTGTACTGTTCAAAAAGGTTAAGAATTTTATGCAAGGAATTGATGTTGCCGATCAAGACGGCAGAGTAGATTGGACGGCTGTAAAAAACTCTGGTAAAACCTTTGCGTTTGTCAAAGCTACAGAAGGAGTTAGCATTAAAGACTCTGCTTTTGCTCATCACTGGCAGACGATGAAAACTGTTGGTATTATTCGGGGTGCTTATCATTTCTTTCACCCTCATACATCTGACCCAGTTCAGCAAGCGAAGGAATTCTTAAAAACTTTGGGGCAATTAGAACCCGGAGACTTACCACCAGTTTTGGATGTAGAGGTAACTGACAAAGGAAATAGCCAAACTGTAATTAATGCAGCCAAACAGTGGTTAGCAGAGGTGGAAAAAGCCCTTTTACAACAAACAAAAAAACCAATTAAGCCAATCATTTATACCTTCCCCAGTTTTTGGCAAGAAATTGGCAATCCCTCTGATTTTGGTAATTATCCATTATGGATTGCCCACTATGGAACCCAAAACCCAAGTATTCCTAGCGCTTGGCAGGGGCAATACCTAATCCATCAATATGCAGGTGATATCTCTGGTGTAACTGGTGTTAGTGGTCGAGCCGATTTGAATCGATTTAATGGATTGCAGCTAGGAGATTCTGGGCTAAGAGTAAAACAATTACAACAGCAATTAAAAGATATTGGATTATACACTAATGCTATCGATGGGCATTTTTCTGATTCAGTTAAAAATGCAATTGTTAGTTTCCAAACATCTAAAAAATTGCAAGCTGATGGAATTATCGGTATAAAAACTTGGGTAGCTTTACTGTGGATTTAGAACGGATAAGTCTACTCAATAAATAGACCCACACTCACCATCAAATAGGTTTAAACATAGGTGATGCTTTAGAGGATGTTTGAGAAATCATCTTTTCAGTATCAAAAGTTATAAATCCTCCTAAATCCTCTTGAAAAAGCAGGACTTTGATTCTGGTTCCACCCTTTTTAAGGGCGTTAGTGGGTATCTAAAAACGCCTAAAGTTACAGCAAAACACTTGTTCATTCAACCTCTTGTGTCTTTATTTTGATTAGCAAGCGCAGTTGTTTTAAATATTAGCTACTTATTGAAAATCCCTCACGTTACTTTGAGGGCTTTTTAATAAGTAGCTAGGCGCAAATAAATTAAAGTTTGTAATAAGGACTTTAGTCCTAGTAAAACTTGCTATGAACGATGAATTACTCACTGCCAATCAGTCTCTAAAAGCGTTGTTAATTATACTTAGACTATATGTATCTTTATATATGACTAGTATCTTGAAATGCACAAAAGTGAGATTTTACTTGAAAAAAACCTTTAAGAATTCGTTTGAGTGAATTAAACTTAACCCGCCTGATAGCTATAGTCACTTCTACCCACTGTCGTTTTCTTTGACTTGCTTCTGGATAATCTTCACTCAGCATCTCGACTGGTAATAAATACATCTTGACCCGGTAAATTTTGCCTCCTTTGCGGTACTTGTAACTTCCCAGTTCATTTACGTCTACTTGCCCAATCACCCCTGCTTCTTCCCACGCCTCTTTGGCTGCTGATGCAGGCGGACTCATGCCATTAGAAATATCTCCTTTCGGAATCACCCAGTGCTGAAAGTTACGGGTCGTGATTAGCAAGATTTCAACTTTGCCATTGTTCACTCTATAAGGAATCACCCCAGACTGTTTAAACACTTTGCTGACTTTGCGACTCATGTAATTTGCATCCTGTACGGTGTAGCTTTTTTGTATAATGTTTATTTCAAAAAGTCTAACGCTGATACCGGATAAATCTTGGTTAAACTTAGGTTATAAAAAGGTTAAATATATTTTATTTCTATAAGAGTTAATTTTTGAGCGTTTTTTATTAATCTCGTCATATCGTTGTCCAGGTATAGCTTAGAAATAGCTAAGAAGTAAGTGGGCAATAATAAATTAAACTATATTAAGCAATATAAAATCATTTAAATTGACTTGTAGTAAGCAACTTTAGCCCTAACTATCAACCTTTGATTATTTACGCCCACTTACTTAAACTTTGCCGCCTAGACAAGAGACCGAACCTCTCAGTTGCATTCCCGATCGGAGACTAGGAAGTAAATTATAAAGTTTTAAAAGGGTCGATCTGAAGTTGAGGCAGATGAAAAGTGTTTTGTCTTTACCACGTGTTGCACTTATATGAGAATTGCAAGATGTATGGTTTTAATATAAAGTCAACTTACTTAAAAAGTGTACTCCTGATGACCTATTGACAAATGCAGCACTCTTCAAAAAATCGTATTTTCTCCCAGACAGTCAGAAGATATGCCAGGAATTTAATTAACTTGACTTTTCCAAATTTTGGTAGATATACAGCGAAGATATTGTATTTAAATCTACTTTTTTATGCTCATCTTCATCTTCATCTTCATCTTCATTAGTATTTTTAAACATGACTGTAAATGCACCAGCCCCTAACCTGTCTTGAGGAAACATTCGATAACAAGGCATTGTAGTTAAATGCGACTGATATTTAGATAAATTACTAATTTCCATCGCTTGAAAATGGGGAAAGCGTTCTAAAAACCACTCACAAACTTGCTCATTTTCTTCGGGTGAATAAGTGCAAGTCATATAAGCTAAATAGCCTTGTGGGGAAACAAGTTTAGCAGAGTTAGCTATAATGCGCTTTTGCCGATTTGCACTTTTATTAATAGCAGTTGGGTGAAAACATCCAGGTGCTTTTTCACCTTTAGCAAGCAAAGATTGTCCAGTACAAGGAGCATCTACAATTACTAGATTGCTACAGCCGGGAAACATTTCGGCAAATATACTTGAATCTCTATTAACTACTGCACTAGAGCTAATCTGGCAACGCTTCAAATTAGAAATTAGCATTCCTAGACGTTTACCAATTACTTCATTACTGATGAGTAACTCTGGTTGTAAAGCTTTCCAAGCGAAGATACTTTTACCTCCTGGTGCGGCACACATATCGAAAACTAAACGTATTGACTGAGGAATTGCTAACAAAGTGGTAGCTGCAAATACCGAAGAAAAATCTAAACAATAGAAATATCCTTGTTGATGCAAGGGATGCTGACCGGGTTTTTCTCCCAGAGATAAACGGTCTATAAATTGTGGTTGCCAATAGGTTGGTGTTTCTACTGCTAAAGGCAAAGTTTCAGGCTTTTGTTGACACCAAAGAATACTAGGTAAAAAAGGCTGTGGATTCATTAAAGCCTCAATAAACTTTTCTTGTTCATCTAAATTAACGAACAAACGCCGCGAGACTTTAAGTAATAAATTAGAAGGTTTTTCCATCTGGATATATACAATACCAATTTTCAATCATCTGTAACCTGACTTCCTTAATTACTAATTACGAATTAGTAAAATTAGGTTGTATCAAAATCTAAATCAAACTGTTACATGAGAACAATGTAATCAAGGCTTTTGGCTTCATACTCAAAATATAATGACCGCCATTCAGAACGCAATGGCCAAGCTACCCCACTGCACCGGAGAAGGTCATGTTCTTAGATAGTTTTCCGCAAAAGTTACGCAAAGAAGCACAATTATGGAGGGATGAAGGATTAATTAGTTCTTCGCTGTATGAGCAAATAGCAGAACGTTATCAATTTAAAAACCTGGAAGCTGCTGCACGCGATCGCAATAAAGCGATCGCCATTGCTGTAGGCAGCATCCTTTTATGCTTAGGCATAATTACCTTTGTATCAGGAAACTGGCAAGGAGGATCGCGAGAAGTCAAATTTATTCTGATGATGAGTTTGTTTTTTGCGATCGCTATCACCGGTTTTTACAATTGGAGACCACCTGAAGGAAAGAAGCCAGAACGAAGCAAACGCATACTGGGAGAAGGGTTGCTCATTTTAAGTGCCTTCATCTTCGGTGCAAATTTACTACTGATGGCCCAGATGTTCAATATCGTCGGTTCAACTTCCCAACTGTTTCTCGCCTGGGGGTTGGGTGTTGTGGTGATGGCCTTCAGTTTGTCCATAAATTCTTTAGGAATTCTGTCAATTGTCCTCGTGGAAATCGGTTATTGGACTGGGCTAGAAGACTTATGGTACGCTTCTGGTGAGTTAACTTGGTCGCGGTTAGTGGTGCAGCATCTGCCTTTATTGGCATGGCTAGTGTTTGTCCCCTTAGCCTACTTTTGCCGATCGCGTTGGATTTTTGCTCTAGCAGCCTTTGTTTTTGCTAGTTCCCTACAAGCTAACCTTAATCCTCTGCCACTGCTGAATTATGCTGATATAGCCCCTTGGGTGGCATCTTTTGCTTTTGCACTCCCACCTGCATTATTCTGGAGTTATGACGATTTACTGTTTCCAACCATAAATTATAGGTTATTTCAATCTCTAGCCCGTAATTTAGCATTGGTAAGCTTCGGCCTTGTCTTTTACGTTCTGTCTTTTCGTTGGGTTTGGGAATCTCCAAATTATGGTTATAATCAACCAACGAACGTCACAAACTTATTTCAATCTCTGCCGATCGTTGATTTGGGGATTCTCAGTGGCTTGGTGGTATTGCAATGGTTGTTTCTACTGCGTCAAAGAAATAACCCTCCGCGCCGCGAAGTGATTTTCACAACTGCTGTTATTGGTACTTTCCTTGCCTTTATTGCCATAGCACCTTTTTGGCATCAAACTATCAGCCGGATTGATGAACTTGGTGTTTTTATTTTCAATGTACTTCTAGCAACATTAGCCTGGGGACTAATTCAAGAAGGATTGAAATTAAGCAACAGAAGTTCCTTTTGGGGCGGTATGCTGTTAGTAACACTGCAAATTATCAGTCGCGTGCAAGAGTACGATACCGACTTACTTTTCAAGTCTCTAGTCTTTATCTTGTGCGGTTCCGCTTTAATTAGCGCTGGATTGTGGTTTGAACGCCGCTTACCTGGTGGCTCTACCTCTGCTAGTAAGAAGTAGTACAGTTTTAGATTTTGGTGCGATTCCAGCGCAACTTTAATTTTGGATTGAAGGAAAAATCTAAAATCTAAAATCTAAAAATCTCTGTGCGTCAAAGTTTTTAAAGTTTCTCTGCGTCAGTCCTAATCTCTTTACTTTTGACCTCTTCAAGACCTCTGCTTTTTAGGACTACGCTCATGACTAATAGTTCTTCTGAATCTAAGAATAAAACCTTGTCTCCCGAAGCGGAATTCTCCAATAAGGTAACTTTTCGGGATTACTTGATTGCTAGCGAACAAAAATCGAATAAACCCTTACCTTTTTGGCGGTTACTAGCTCCCTTAGCGCTGCAAACAGGGTTAATTATGGCAGTTCCAGCCCAAGCTGTTTATACAGATGTCACAGGTAAAACGGTGATTTTGCAAACCGTACCTATAGACCCGAACAATGTATTAGATGGTAACACCTTAGCGCTAGATTACAACATATCCCGTACCGCAAATTTGAGTAGATTACCTGGTTGGCAAACATTAGTCAGCAAAGGTAGGGGAAGCGGCAGAAGATTGCCGGATGGAACCAATATTTACGTGACTTTGCAAGAACAACTATCCACTGGTCGCGGTGTTCCTAGAGCTTGGAGACCGTTACGAGTCAGTAGCGATCGCCCCACAACTCTCAGAGCCAATCAGGTAGCCTTAAAAGGTGTTTATCAGGATGGTTCAGTTAACTACGGCTTGGAAACATATTACATCCCAGAAAACCAACGCCAGCAGATTACTAACGATTTGCGAACCCAACGCGCCCGCAGAGGACAAGTACCCCCTATTGTGGTGAAAGCGAAAGTAGATCCGCAGGGTAAAGCAGTGCCGGTTAGTATGTGGGTGCGCGATCGCAACTATCGCTTTTAAGCTGTTAGGCGTGTAAACATGCAAGATTTTTCTCTAAAGTTCTGAGCGCCGACTTCCGACGCTCAGAATTTTCTGTTTGTCATTAGACATCTCAAAAAAAGAATGTAGAGACTTAGCATTGCTGAGTCTCTACAAGGGTTCTGGATAACGCATAATTAATTTCACCAGATGTCTGACTACTACTAAGGCACAATCAGCACTGGACAAGGGGAAAGGTTAATCACACGAGTGGTCACACTATCATCCGCTCCCTCTTCAGTTAAGCCTAGCCCCCGACAGCCCATGATAATTAAATCAGCCCCAATTTCATCAGCGACATCGCAGATAGTAAAAGCTGGTTTACCTTGCCTTTCCAAGATTTCGGATTGAATTCCTTGCCCAGAGAATAAAGATTGGGCGCTTTCTAGCAGTTTAGCAACTACCTCTGGTGACACCATCGGATCTGCACTAGGCGCATCTTTTGGTGGTTCTTCTACCACAGACAGCAGCACCAAGCGACTGCTGTACTTTTTGACTACGTTGGTAACAACGTCAGCAGCTTCCCGCGTTTCCCGGCTTTGATCGATCGGAAATAGTACTGTCTTAAATATCTCTGTCACTTGGGTACCCCTGACTCCGGTAAAATCTTGATGGTTCTACTTTCAAAACAATAACAAAAAGGCAATCAGGAGAGTTTGGTGTGTCCAAAAAAAGTTTAGCAAGTTTATCTTCGGCTGATATCTCTGGGAAACGTGCCTTAGTGCGGGTTGACTTTAATGTGCCTGTGGACGATCGAGGCAACATTACCGACGATACTCGCATTCGTGCCGCTCTACCAACCATCCAAGATTTGACGCAGAAGGGAGCTAAGGTCATTCTCGCCAGCCATTTTGGCCGTCCCAAGGGTGTGGATGACAAATTACGCCTAACTCCCGTTGCCAAGCGTCTGTCTGAGTTACTGGGGCAAGAAGTCATTAAAACTGATGACTCCATTGGTGATGAAGTTGCGGCTAAAGTTGCCGCACTGCAAAATGGCCAAGTGCTGTTACTAGAAAATGTCCGTTTTTATCCAGAAGAAGAGAAAAACGACCCAGAATTTGCGAAAAAATTGGCAGCTAATGCTGATTTTTATGTAAATGATGCTTTTGGGACTGCACACCGCGCCCATGCTTCTACTGAAGGTGTAACTAAATTCCTCAGCCCTTCTGTGGCTGGATATTTGGTTGAGAAGGAATTGCAATATCTGCAAAATGCCATTGAAAATCCCCAACGTCCTTTGGCGGCAATTATTGGCGGTTCCAAGGTTTCCAGCAAAATTGGCGTAATTGAAACGCTACTGGAGAAGTGCGACAAGCTAATCATTGGCGGTGGGATGATTTTCACCTTCTACAAAGCCCGTGGTTTGAATGTCGGTAAGTCGCTGGTGGAAGAAGACAAGCTGGAACTAGCGAAGTCTTTGGAAGCTAAGGCTAAGGAACGGGGTGTTGCTTTACTATTACCCACAGATGTGGTATTAGCAGATAATTTTGCCCCTGATGCAAATTCTCAAACCGTCAGCATTGAGAATATCCCTGATGGTTGGATGGGTTTAGATATTGGGCCAGACTCGGTGAAATTTTTCCAAGAAGCCCTTGCAGATACCAAAACGGTAATTTGGAACGGGCCAATGGGTGTGTTTGAGTTTGATAAGTTTGCAGCAGGTACGGAAGCGATCGCTCATACCCTCGCCGAAATCGGTAAAACTGGCACAACCACCATCATTGGCGGTGGTGACTCAGTAGCGGCTGTGGAAAAAGTTGGTTTAGCAGACCAAATGAGCCACATTTCCACTGGTGGCGGCGCTAGCTTAGAGTTACTTGAAGGCAAGATATTGCCCGGAATTGCGGCTTTAGATGATGCGTAATTAGGGAATGGGGAATGGGGAATGGGAAATAAGATTAAAAATACTATTTTCCAATCCCCAATGCCCAATCCTCAGTACCCAGTACCCGATCCCCAATCCCTAAATATGGAAACTAAATGGCTGGAATGGGCACAAAAGTTGCAAGCGATCGCTCAAAATGGTCTAACCTATTCTGAAGGCCCTTTTGATATTGAACGCTATAAGCAATTACGAGCGATCGCCACAGAAATCATGGCGACTTTCTCGAATGTAGAACACAGTTATGTCCTCGATTTATTTAGCCGTGAAATCGGGTATGCAACTCCCAAGGTTGACGTGCGAGCAGCGATTTTTCAGGATAATACTATATTGTTAGTTAAAGAAAGAGCCGATGGCTGTTGGACTTTACCTGGTGGATGGGCTGATATTGGCGAGTCGCCCAGTGAAGTAGTTGTGAAAGAAGTATATGAAGAATCTGGATATCAAGCACGGGCTATCAAATTACTAGCAGTCTATGACAGAGATAAACAGGGACATCCCCCGTTTCCGTTTTATGTCTATAAGCTGTTTTTTCACTGTGAAATTATCGGTGGTTCTCCATCATCTAGTATTGAAACTGAAGATGTAGGTTTTTTTGCTGAAGATACTTTACCAGAACTTTCCATCGGACGGGTGACACCAAGACAAATCACCCGACTTTTCCACCATTACCGCAATCTAGATTTACCAACAGATTTTGATTGATTGAAAGTAGCCTTCACCTTAACTATAAAAAGTCAGGTTTACCCTTCCCTCAACGCCCAATTTCAACATTTTCGAGAATGCCGAGTGCGTCGGGGACGAGGACGGCTGCTGAATAGTAAGCGGTAACGAGGTAAGAGATGATGGCCTTTTCGCTGATGCCCATGAATCGGACAGACAAGCTGGGTTGATATTCGTCGGGGATACCAGTTTGATGTAAGCCGATAACGCCCTGGTCTTCCTCGCCAGTGCGGAGTACAAGGATGGAGCTAGTCTGGGTATTGCTGATGGGGATTTTATCACAGGGAAGAATGGGTACGCCCCGCCAAGCGGACACCATACTGCCGTCCAAATCAATGTTTTCTGAATAGATGCCGAGGCGATTGCACTCCCGACCGAAAGCCGCAATGGTACGGGGGTGAGCCAGGAAGAATTTCGACTTCCTCCGCCGAGTCAGCAGTTCGTCGAGGTCGTCGGGGGTGGGTGGCCCGGTACGGGTGTAGATGCGCTGTTTAAGGTCGGCGTTGTGTAACAAACCGAATTGACGGTTGTTGATTAATTCGTGTTCTTGGCGTTCCCGCAATGCCTCAATAGTCAGCCGCAGTTGTTGTTCGGTCTGGTTCATCGGTTGATTATACAGATCCGCCACTCGAGTACTTACTCGCAAGACAGTTTGGGCGACGCTCAACTCATATTCGCGGGGTGAGAGTTCGTAATCTACGAAGGTTCCCGGCAACTCAGTTTCTCCGAGATGCCCCGATGTCACCTCAATGGAGGCTTCTCCATACTTGTTCTGTGGTGCTTGTGGGCGGGTTCTGAAGCGATCGACATGAGCCTGTAGCGCCTCGGACTGGTTGAGCAGATCCCGAAATGCCTGTTGTGGTAGCGCCAATACTGTGGTTCGAGTCAAAGCTTGGATTGTAAACTGCCAACTGCTCTGGGACTCTAGCAACACCTGACCACCAAAATAATCGCCATCGGCTAACACACCCAACACAGGCTGCTCACCATACTTGCCAACAGCAATCTTGTTCACCTTGCCATGTGCGATCAGAAAAAGCTGATTCGCTGCTTGACCTGACTGCACTATGATGTCACCAGGTGCAAATTCCTGCTGAACAAACCGACTCGCCAACGCATTCAACACTTCAACGTCGTCAAATCCTCGCAGCAACGGCAACTCACCAAGTTCCTGGGGAATCACCTGCACCTCGGCTCCAGTGTTAGAGAAACTCAACTGCCCATCACCCACGGTATAGGTCAACCGACGGTTTACCCGATAAGTGCCACCCTTGGTCTGCACCCACGGCAACATCTTTAACAACCACCGCGAGGTAATACCTTGCATCTGTGGTGCAGATTTAGTTGTCGTAGATAAATTACGGGCAGCAGCCGTACTCAAAGTCAGCCGGGAATGCTCATTTTCAACATCTATATTCGATTCAATAGAATCCGTCATCACCTCATCCTCTAGTTAATAACAAAAGTGCCCGACCCAATAGGTTAGAGGTTAAGGTTATAAGACTTTTGTCAAAAAGTAATCTTGCTGAAAAATATTCCCAAATTTGTAGGAAGGAGCGAATCCAATACGGTTCGGTTAAGGTGTTTATTCATCGAAGATCCCCCCAACCCCCCTTCAAAAGGGGGGCTTATAACCATCTTTTACCCCCTTTTGAAGGGGGTCGCCGTAGGCGGGGGGATCTTAACCGAACCGTATTGGGGGCTAATCTCCTTAGAAAAACTGAAAAGTCAGTACAAAACTGATTTTAACCCTGGTTTTTCAGCGTAATTTCTTATTGACAAAGGTCATTTTGCCTTCACCTCTGATGAATGTTTAGAGGCCGATTTGTACGTCTTCTAAGATACCGAGTGCATCAGGGACGAGGACGGCTGCTGAATAGTAAGCGGTAACGAGATAAGAGATGATCGCCTTTTCGCTGATGCCCATGAATCGGACAGACAGACTGGGTTGGTATTCGTCAGGGATACCAGTTTGATGTAAGCCAATCACCCCTTGCTTTTCTACACCAGTGCGGAGCAACAAAATAGAACTAGTGCGGGCATTGCTAATGGGGATCTTGTTGCAGGGAAAGATGGGTACGCCCCGCCAAGCAGGTACCCGGTTGCCACCCAGGTCGATGCTTTGTGGATAGAGACCGAGGCGGTTGGCCTCCCGACCGAAGGCAGCGATCGTGCGAGGGTGAGCCAGGAAGAATGCCGGCTCTTTCCATACCGTGGCCAGCAGTTCGTCAAGGTCGTCGGGGGTAGGTGGGCCACTACGGGTGTAGATGCGTTGTTTGAGGTCGGCGTTGTGTAACAAGCCGAATTGACGGTTGTTGATCAATTCATGTTCTTGACGTTCCCGCAACGCCTCAATGGTCAGGCGTAATTGTTGTTCGGTCTGATTCATTGGTTCGTTGTACAGATCCGCTACCCGAGTACTCACTCGTAATACGGTTTGGGCAACGCTCAATTCATATTCGCGGGGTGAAAGTTCGTAATCTACAAAGGTTCCGGGCAATTCTGTTTCCCCAAGATGTCCTGAACTCACCTCAATGGAAGCTTCACCGTACTCGTTCTGTTGTCCTTCTGGGCGAGTTCTGAAGCCATCGACGTGAGCTTGTAGGGCCTCAGATTGGTTGAGAAGTTCCCGAAATGCCTGTTGTGGTAGGACTAATACCGTGGTTCGGGTAACTGCTTTGGCTGTGAATTCCCAATTGCTCTGCGACTCTAGCAACACCTGACCACCAAAATAGTCACCGTCAGCCAACACACCCAGCACGGTCTGTTCGTCATACTTGCCAACACCAATCTTGTCCACCTTGCCATGAGCGATCAGAAAAAGCTGATTGGCTGGTTGGCCTAACTCCACAATCGTGTCACCGGGGGCAAACTCCTGCTGAACAAACCGACCCGCCAACGCATTCAACACTTCAACGTTGTCAAACCCTCGCAGCAATGGCAGTTCACCAAGTTCCTGGGGTATTACCTGTACATCGGCTCCAGTGTTGGAGAAACTCAACCGCCCATCACCTACGGTATAGGTTAGCCGACGGTTTACGCGATAAGTACCACCCTTGGTTTGTACCCAAGGTAACAGTTTCAACAACCACCGTGAGGTAATGCCCTGCATCTGCGGTGCAGATTTGGTCGTCGTCGCCAAGTTACGCGCAGCAGATGTACTCAAACTCAGCCGGGGATGCTCATTCTCAACATCCAAATTTGACTCAATAGATTCTGTCATAATCTAACCCTCTATTCTATAGTTACTAAAAAAACCGATCTGACTCGATCGAATACCGATCTTGGACTAAAGAACCCGACCCGACTTGATCGAGGACTGAACTTAAACCCCCTGCACCGATCAACGATCTGATCCGCGCAGCCGAAGTGCCCAGACCTGTGGGGCCATTGAGTAGCCGCCCTTCTGCCGAACTATTACGCAATTCAAATTCCTTATAGCGGTCTACCGTCACATGCCACTTGAGGACACCGCACATCCACTGCTGTAGTTTCTCGACGTATCCGTACAGTTTCTCGCGGGTACTTGCGTCCAAGTCGAAATCGTCGAACAGGGCTGGCAGTTCAGTGGCAACGATGTGTTCAAACTGACGAGCGCGAGAGGTCATCAGATTGTTAACCACCTCGACAGCCTGCGGCAGATCGCAGTTGAGGAATTGCTGAACGACCAACACGCCGTTATTGAGTTCGCCCTCGAATTCTATTTCTTTCTGGTAAGAGAAGATATCGTTGGTCAAACAGGCAAAGTCGGCGGCTGAATTATCCAGTTGGCGCATCGATCGCGTCCGGTAGATTTCCTGCGGGATCTCGTCGCCCTGAGCTAGTCGAGATAAGCTCATCGTCAGATCCGAGCCAAAGGTCTTACGGCGCATCTCAACATAATCAATTGGGTCTGGAATCCGGTTTTGGATTTGGTTGGCGAGTTCCCATAACCAACTTTCGGTCATATCCGCGATCGCACGGCGGAACTGACCCCGCGCGTTTTGGGACATGGGACCAGCTGTGCGAGACCACAGATCGGCCAAGCCACGTTCTACTGGGTTGGTCGGTAAGGGGATGGGGCTGGAATCAAGAGGCATAAACGCCAACAGTCGAGCGTTAAATACTTTTGCACCCGCCATATTGCGGCTGTGTCCGTAGAGTGCTGGGAAGTAATCGTCAGCATAAGTTCCCCAGACAAGCCAGCCCGCCGTCAGATTCAACTCAGCACCGGATGCATTGGGATGGATCAACGCCCCGCATAAGGCTACGTCGGCAACATCGAACTTGTGGTCATCCCAGATGACGGCTTCAGGAATGCCTGGTAGTGAGTCCAGCATCCCCATCTGGCGGGCCCATTCTTTGGAATGCTGCCGCGCGGCATCCAAATGAGAATTCAAACTTGTCGCGAACGGCATGTAAAACTTCGGCAGCGTTACCGGCCCCACAGCTTGGTATGGAACATGAGTGAAGTTCTTGAATCTTCCCAAACCCAAGGTGCTGTATAACGATCCAATCCGTGCAGCCGATGTGCCCAGCCCAGTGGGCCCACCAAGAAGTGGGGTGGATGCCGAAGAATTGTCCCCTCCCTTGTTCATGTAGCGGCTCGATCGCATGTGCCACTCATGACCGCCTGACTGCCAATCCTGTAGTCCTTTGATGTATAACAGAACGTTCACACGAGCCACCGGGTCTAGTCCGTATTCTTCAAAGAGGGGCAGCAGTTCTGTAATGGCGGTGTTGTCAAACTGCTGTAACCGCGAGGTTAGCAGTTCATTGGTGAGGTTGGCTGCCTCCTGCGTACTCACATTTAGGAAGCGCTCAAAGACCAACACGCAGTTGGCATTTTCGCCTTCATCTTCGACTTCTCTCTGGTAGGAGAACAGGTCGTTACGAAGATGCACTCCATCAGCAAATGTGTCTTTCAGTACACGCATCGGTCGAGTTGTGGCGATTTCGTCTGGAATCTCAACAAACACAGCGTGTTCGACGAGATCGGCTGACCACGGAGCGCCACCAACCTTGCGGCGCATCTCGATGTATTCGATTGGGTTAGCAATCCGATCTTGGCTGATATTGGAGAGTTCCCACAAAGACTCTTCTAGAAGGTTCTTGGTACTCTCGGAAAACCTACGCCGCCAGTCCGCAGACTTGGTGAATGCGGTACGAGACCACAGGTCGCCCAGACCACGTTCCACCGGGTTGGTGGGAACTGGGGGGGTGTCGGTGGGGTAAACTGGCATGAATGCTGGTAGTCGGTTAAGATACTCCTTCGCACCAGCCATATCTTGGGTGCGCTTATAGATTTCAAGGAAGTGATCGTCAAAGAAGAACACCCAAACATACCAATCGGTCACTAGGTCAAGCTCCGCCCCTGGTGCATCTGGATGAGTATAGGAACAAAGCAAGGCGTAGTCGTGGGCATCGAATGTCCGCTCGTCCCAAATAGGAGAGCTTTCCGCTTCCTCTTGTGAGCCAAGTATCCCCATTTGGTAGGCCCACGCTTTGGAATGCACTCGTGCCGTTTCTAAATTTGGGTTGAGCCGCGCGGGCCAAGGCATGTAAAATTCTGGCAGTTCAAAGGGTTGCATGATCTGCGCGTAACCTCCTCTGGGGTCTTTTTGCTGTCTTTATTTCGTGGCCGATCTCAGCACCGTTGCAGTTTACAAGTATTCTCGACAACCGGGCTAAGTCCCCACATTTGGTTTCCTCGTAGTGGCTTGTATCCAGGCGATAAGACAAGATGTTGTTAATCCGAATAACAAGCGATGTACGTTTCTTTGAAGTTGTCTATAACGAAAAATAAGGCATTTGAAAAAGCTATTTAGGTCATTACTTATTTCCGATGCTGGTAAATGAATTTTTAGTGATTTATGATGATGCCTCCATAACTTTTCATAGTTTTAGAAAAAAAGCAATCCGTATACTAAAGCAATTAAACGATAGTTAAATCAAAAACTTAATAATTAGAAGACAGTTAAGACAGTTAAGTTGATAGTTAAATCAAAAACTTGATAATTAGAAGACAGTTAAGACAGTTAAGCAGATAGCCAAAAGATTTAAGACAGTTATTAAACAATAATTACTAATTGTAAATTTTTCGCAACTAATATCGATTAACAAAGAATTTCTTGTCGTTAAGGGGCACAACAACGATTAATTAAAAATTATGTCATTTGGCGTGAAATGCATATCCTAAATAGCTTTTCACTTATAAGAGGTTACGGGTGGGGCCAAAAGCGATCGCAGCCAGTAGTCTGTTTCTTTGAGAGAGTTAATAAAGTAAAAATAAAATTATCCTATGGTGGGTTCGGCGCATATTTTCAGATGATTTGTCACAAAAATTTCATCAAAGCGCCTAATGCCTCAATACTTCTCGGATAAGGATTGAGTCGTCCTAAATTCAGATCCCCCCGCCTACGGCGACACCCTTTTTAAGGGGGTAAAAGAGGATTAGAAGCCCCCCTTTTTAAGGGGGGTTGGGGGGATATGCAACGACTAATTGCGCTAACCGAGAAGTATTGCCTAACGCCTAGCTGCGCGAACAAGTCGGGAAACCTGCCCAACGCGCTGGTTCACCGTAACACTCTCTAACTTTTGATTTACTTTATAAATAGTTTCTGAAGTAGATGAGTAATATTTTTAATTTTTAATTACTTTGAGGTGTCACCTCAGCACTAGGTGTCGGTGTAGGTTCAGGTGTGGGGGTTTCTGTGGGAGTTGGCGTAGAAGTTGGTGTTGGTGTTTCTGTGGGAGTAGGTGTGGAAGTTGGTGTTGGTGTTGGTGTTGGTGTTGGTGCAGGCGCGGGATTTTCCGCCGTGATGGTGAGTCGATAGTCTTCTGGTTTCGATGCTGTGGAAACCACGACAAACTCGTAAAAACCTTTTTCTGGTAATTTTTTTGATAAACTGCGCTGGGGAGAATCTTCTAAAAATTGGATTTTGCCAGATGGTGAATATATTGATAACAAAACTTGGGAATTTGCCTGTAGTTTCAATTCCAAAGATTGATCTTTCGCCAGTCCGGCAATAAATACTTTACCATCACCAGGTTGAAGAATACCGTTGACTGTTTTGCTAGTTGCACCCGGATCAAAAACAAGCTTCTGAAAAGCGGTACCGTTGAGGATCGCACTAAGTTTATCGCTTACAAAACCGTACCAAACTTGTCCAATTGGCTGATCTCGAAAATCTTTACCACGCTGTTCAGGAAATACACTTAAAAAAGCTGCATCTCCCAAATCATACAAAGAACGACTACCAACATTGATTTTGTTGACTTCTACTTTCCAGCGATCGCGTTCAGCAGTTGTATAAGTTCCCAGTTTTCGGCGGGTGTTGGAACTCAGTGGCGCGAGTTTTTCCAGCAATTCTGAGGCTGTTTTATCCCATTCTGCCCGTAAACTCTCATCTTCAGGGCCATCGCTGAGAGTGCGTCCCCGTAAACTGGGGTTTCTGTCCCAAAAAACTTGATTCACTAAGTTCACGTAGAAGTTAGAGTTAATCCCCAACTGTTGACGGCGATCGCTTAATCTTTCTTTGCGCTGTCGTTCTGCTGGTGAATATTGCGCTAAAGGATCGGTTGGTTGGTTACTGGTTGGAATTGGGCTGGCTATAGGAGTAGGTGGGACTTCTACAACATTATTTCGGCGGCTATTCAGTCCCCACAAAATTAATCCAACACTACCAACTACCGCCGCCGCCACTAGGAAGGTTTTTGTTGGTGTCCACCAACTTGTGGACTGAGGGGATGGGGGAGGTGAGGAAAATGATGGGGATGGGGGAGAAGGTGGAGAGATGGCGACAGTAGCGGATGTGG
>NZ_NOLI01000105.1:0-28189 GCF_002245975.1 Nostoc sp. 'Peltigera membranacea cyanobiont' 213
CCCCAATCCCCAATATCCAATCCCTAACTTTTCAGGAGAATAGAAATCATGATTAATGCCAAACTTGCCGCACAATCTCATCCCAACCACCAGACAATCGTTAAAATTTCAGAAAAAGTCGCTTTCGGAGGCGAAGAACTGGTAATTATTGGCGGACCTTGCACCGTTGAAAGCTTAGAACAAATGGAGATAGTTGCCCAAAAGCTATCTACTGCATCAGTGCAAGGGTTGCGTGGCGGTGTCTACAAACCTCGCACATCTCCTTACGCTTTCCAGGGGATGGGTGAGTCAGGATTGAAGATTTTGGCAAGAGTGCGATCGCATTACCTGATGCCAGTTGTCACTGAGGTGATGTCAATTTCTCAAATTGAAGTAGTCGCCGCCCACGCTGATATGCTGCAAGTTGGTAGCCGCAATATGCAAAACTTCGACTTACTCAAAGCTTTGGGACAAGCTGGTAAACCAATACTACTCAAACGTGGTTTAGCAGCAACTATTGAAGAATTCGTCATGGCTGCTGAATATATCCTCAGCCACGGTAATCCTGATGTGGTGTTGTGCGAACGCGGTATCCGCAGCTTTGATGATTACACTCGCAATGTCTTAGATTTAGGGGCAGTGGCAGCACTCAAGCAAATAACTCATCTGCCTGTGATTGTAGATCCTTCCCATGCGGTCGGTAAACGGGAACTAGTAGCACCTGTGGCTAGGGCTGCGATCGCTTGCGGTGCAGATGGATTAATTATTGAATGTCACCCAGAACCAGAAAAATCTGTTTCTGATGCCCGCCAAGCCCTCTCTTTAGAAGATATGGTGCATTTAGTTGATAGTTTAAAGCCTGTAGCAAAAGCCGTTGGGCGTAGTATATCAGATGTTGGGGCAGGTTTATCACCTGCCCCGATTTTTTGTGCTGCTTAAATTTCAGTTGAGGCGATCGCTTAAATGTCTAAGTCCAAATATTTATTTTGGTTTAAAGACAAACTGCGATCGCCTTCGTAAAATCAAGTTGAAACTGTAGCTATTACATCAGAATTAGCAGAAAACCCCATCCGTCTATAGCTCAGGGGATGGATAGCGGTCTGGCAAACGTTGTGGAGCAGACAATCATTCTTTGCCACCTGACTGCCCTTTAATTAATATAAGCCTTGACTATTTCCAATGGCGCTCCACCAAATGAAACCACACATTTAGAATCGTGCCATAGTTTAACTTTCTGACCCCAATAAAACTTACCTATCTCGGACTAGCAGAATTTTACTTGCCCATGCCTATTTAATAAGTGTAAATTTATAGCCTATACTATATCAGTACTTTGCTTTGATTTTTGAATTTACTCGGTTTAACAGGCAGTAGGCAAGAAGGATTTTTGAGTTATCCAGAGTTTTTTCAAAAATCAAATCTCAGTCCTACATTTACATTTTATAAATTCGGGGATAGTTTTTTAGATGTAAATTAATCTCTTCCATTGTTGAGATTATCTTTCAATAAGATATTTTGCTATCAAAACTAAATAAAGCTTACCGATCTAATTATGACAACGATTGCAATCTGTATAAATGACGTGAATTTTAACTTGATTAAATAGTTGAGAAACTATTTAAAATCAATAAACTATGAAATTCTACCTTAAATTGCTAGATTTAACCCATACACTCAATAATTAAATATAATACCGCCATCTACAACTCAATCAAACAACTAAACCCCTGTTTCAGGCAATGGAGGTGAAATGAAGGAAAATATTTGATTTACAAAGGAGTTGAATTACGGCAAGACATCGTGTAATTAACAATTAACCACTAAATAAGGTCAGCAAACTCAACCTAAATCTAAATGCTGGAAACTGTAGCTAGTAGAGAGTCAGTGGATTTATGGCTGATAACATACCAGAAGGAAATGCCTGTGGCTACAAATAGACAACTAACAAATTGAGTGGATAAACTCTACTGGCTAGACCAAATAAAACTACAAGACCGCACCAAAGTAGGCGAGAAAGCATTTTACTTGAGCAGAATCATGCAGCGTGGCTATCCAGTGGTGCCTGGTTTTGTTGTTTCGGCAGAAAATTTGCGGCAATTTCTCGAAAATCTTAATAGTTCAGAGTCACTAGTGGCTGACTTACCCCATTCTTCATTACACCTAGATGTCGCTAATTGGCGGCAACTTCAGCAGGTAGCGGGTCGCTTACGCCAAGAAATTCTCACTGCGACCGTACCGCAGGAGTGGGTGAGTACAATTTTCCAAGCAGCTAGGGAATGGCAAACTAGCTGTTTAATTCTTCGACCGACTTTGGCAGTATCAACTGCTACCTCAGCCATAAAGAATGTATCTGGTTTACTAGAGTCGGTATTTTGTCAGTGCGAACCGGAAGCGATCGCTTGGGCATTAAAACGTACCTGGAGCCAGATGTTTCGTGCCAGGAGCCTCCTCTATTGGCAACGAGCAGGAATTAACCTGCAACAAGTAAATTTAGCAGTTTTGGTGCAACCTGTTGAGAATGCGATCGCTAGTGGTTTGCTCAAAGCCAATTCCTCTGGATGGGAAATTGAAGCCACTTGGGGATTAGGAATTGCGATCGCTCAAGGTGAAGTTCAGCCAGATGTGTACTACATTCAACAGGCAACTGGGGTTGTGCTTGAGCAACAGTTGGGTAATAAAATGCTGGCTTATGGTGTGGATAATGCTGTACCTGGAGCTTTTTCGCAACCCATGCCTAACTCAGTGCTAACACCAGATAGCACTTGTCTTAATACCTACGTACTTCAGGAAGCCCAGCAAAAACAGTACGCTTTACAAGAAGAATACTTACAACAAATAATTGCTCTGGGAACTCAACTGGTAAGTGAACTAGGTAAAACTTTTACGATTAAATGGACTATTGCTCAACAAACCACATCTAGCAAGCTCTACATTACACAAGTTAGTTCTCCCCAATCTGTAATTCCCCACGGACACTTCATTAGGGGATTAGGGGCGGCAAGAGGACGTGTTGTCGCGACTGCCCTAGTTATTACTAATTCGCAACAGAAACCCGAACAACTACCCAAGGGAGTGATTTTAGTAGTACCAACGATCGCTCCTGATTGGCTACCATTACTACACCAAGTTGCTGGTATTATCACAGAACAAGGTGGATTAACCAGCCATGCTGCTATTCTTGCCAGAGAATTAAGGATCGCAGCAGTGGTAAACGCCAAATCTGCCACAACCTTAATCCAAACTGGCGAACGACTGTTGCTTGATGGTGACAGAGGAGAAGTTTATCGAATCAAAGGAAACTCAAAGGAGGAGATGGAAAGAGGTAGAGAGCAGGAAAGTGGGAGACTGAGAGGAGACAATATTCTTTTTCCGAATCACCCCAACCCCAAAGCGCTCAATCTTCCTGTTACTTCTCATCTACCCATGATTGCTACCCAACTACTGGTTAACTTGAGCCAGCCCAGTTTAATAGAACAAGTACAAAGCTTCCCTGTGGATGGGGTGGGATTGTTGCGGTCAGAATTGATGGTACTAAATATATTAGACGGACAACATCCCAATAGTTGGATTTTAGGCGGTCGGAAAGCAGAATTATTAGAGCGTTGGTCTGAGCAGATTATGCAGTTTGCTCATGCTTTTGCACCAAGACCAGTTTTTTATCGTTCTTTGGATTGGCGATCGCAAGATTTACCATCATTGAGTGATAGTTTAGAATCTTCGCCCCAGTCGATGTTGGGCGAACGCGGTACTTTCAGCTATTTACGAAATCCCGCAGTATTTGAGTTGGAACTGCAAGCTTTAGCGAGCGTACAGCAAGCTGGCTACAGTAACGTGAATCTCCTGTTGCCTTTTGTGCGGACTGTGGAAGAATTTATCTTTTGCCATCGCAAAGTTAAGCAAGCTCTTTTAACTGAGGTGTCAGAATTTCAATTGTGGATGATGGCAGAAGTGCCAAGCGTACTGTTCTTACTACCGGAATATGTCAAAGCAGGTGCAGCCGGAATTTCTATTGGTACAAACGACTTAACCCAATTATTGCTCGGAGTGGATCGAGAACAAGGAGAGCTAGCAAAAGTATTTAATGAACGTCATCCGGCAGTTATGAGTGCGATCGCTCAACTGATCCAAATGGCTAAAAGTGCCGGTATACCTTGTTCAATCTGCGGTCAAGCACCAGCCCTCTATCCAGAAATTATCGATAAATTAGTGGAATGGGGGATAACTTCCATTTCCGTGGAACCGGAAGCAGTCGAGCGAACATATCAGGCGATCGCTCGTGCTGAACAACGCGTAATTTTAGCAGCAGCCCGACGAAAACTTCATTAAATACAATACACAATTCTGGGTGTTATGAAAGTCTTAATTACTGGCAACGAAGGAATGATTGGTTCGGTTGTTGAAAAAGTTTTGCGTGCTGATGGATGTGAAGTGATTGGCTTTGATATTACAAGTGGTCATAATATTCTGAATCCAAATGAAATTCGTTCGGCAGTTCAAGGCTGCGATGCAATTGTTCATCTTGCGGCGCTACTTGGAAACTCTGAGGATACACCCAACGAAATAATGGCAGTCAATGTTCTTGGAACTTGGCATATTCTTTCAGCAGCAGCAGAGGTAAAACTCAAACGTGTTGTTTTCTTCAGCAGTGTTGATGTATTGGGAATCTTTAAAGGTGAAAGAAAACCAGATTATCTTCCTCTAGATGACAATCATCCTTGTTATCCAACTACTACTTACGCTGTTTCCAAGCGGCTTGGTGAAGAAATGTGCAGATATTTTACCAATAGCACAGGTATCTC
This sequence comes from Nostoc sp. 'Peltigera membranacea cyanobiont' 213, assembly GCF_002245975.1. Lineage (NCBI taxonomy): Bacteria > Bacillati > Cyanobacteriota > Cyanophyceae > Nostocales > Nostocaceae > Nostoc > Nostoc sp. 'Peltigera membranacea cyanobiont' 213. The sequence goes on from NZ_NOLI01000105.1 coordinate 4,779, forward strand.
AACTATTTGCCTGCGACCACCAGGTGTTTTTGATGAAGAAACTTACGATTTTATTATTTCCAATCGCCAAGCAAATCCCGATTTTGAGTGGAATCCTTTTTGGGAATACGGCGCTTTTCTGGATGTGAGAGACGCAGCAGAAGCAGCGCAATATGCTTTACACTGCCCTAATCCTGGTCATGTTACCTTGTTGCTATGCGCTGATGACATTTCTTCGGCGTATCGAACTAGTCAAGAAATGGCTCAATCTCTACTTCCTGAAATAGATTGGCGCGGAGGTGATGAATATGAACATGAACCCTACAAAGCCCTAATTAATACCCAACTCGCCAAAGAAGTGCTTCAGTGGATTCCGCGTTATAAATGGCGACCATGAAGCAACGCTTCAAAAGTATAACAAAGTATTATAGCTGAAGCTGTAAGCGATCGATTTTACTATGTAGCAGAATATATGATTCGATGATAGTGACAATCATGGTGTACAAGTTTGAAATATTAACTCGAACTGAGGTAGAGTCTATGCTAGGAATAACGCTCAAAGAAACGAGAGTTTACCGAGAAATTAAGGAAGAAGGGCGACAAGAAGAAGCTGCTAACCTCATTATCCGACTTTTAACTAAGCGGTTTGGAGAACTATCTGCGGAAATATGCTCCTCAATTTCTAGTTTATCCTTACTGGTTCTCGAAGATTTGAGCGAAGGGCTGTTATATCTCACCAGTTTAGCTGATTTGCTGGCTTGGTTAGAAGCGGTTCAGAATTAAATTAGTTGTTGGTTGTTTAGGTTTTAGGTTTTTGTTGTGATAAGCCTACACCTACCCGTTCGCAAAGCGTTCCGTCATTTGCGAAGTATTTGATGGGCAGTAAAAGCAGGTGTAAGTACTTGACTCATCAAGCATTTGGAGTGTTAGTATCGGTTGATTGTGACTCGATAGGATATACATTTTTGGGTTGCCTAACAAAACCTAAAGTTACTCGTTTCATAATCCAGTACAAACCGGCAAGCACCACAAAGCTGATAGCAATAATTACTAGGGGCTGTTTACCGAGAATTTCTTCTACTCCTTTGGTTATGACAGCATCGGGTTGAGTAATAAAATCCCAACTGTTGAAACGCAAAAATCGTCCCCAATAAACACCAACCGCGCAGAGAAAATGTGTAATCAACTCAACGCGCCAAATCCATTGGCTCTTACCGATCCGATGTAAGTAGTAACCCCAATTAATTAACGATATTACATAAGCTTCAAATCCACCTAGAATTACTAGCAAATACACAGGAATTAGTACTAAAGTAATTATCCACACCGATTGAATCGTGCGGATATCATCTATCAAGTGAATTACATCAGTCAACAAATAAGGTGCATTCGGTAAGAAAGCATAGAAAACTAAAAATCCTAGCCACCAAAGCCAAGTGCCACCTCGCCTCATGCGAAATAACCACACACTCAAAGCCAAAGGGATAAAAGCCAGAAATAAATTCCAAGTCATCCAACTCATATTAATTTGCAAAACCTGTAGAACTCTGGCTATCAATTCTTCTTTCATAGGTGCTAACTCAGAAGACGTTTAATTGTTTGAGATTCACTCTATAGTGTTAACATCAGCGATCGACTGATAAAATTTTTTACCCCAAGGAAATTTATTTACTCTAAGAGCAGACAAGGCTTTTGTGTCACTTAAAAGGAAATGCACACTGATATATGTCTGAAATTTAAAGTTTTTGTATCTTTCATGCTAGGGAATGAAATTTATCAATCAATCAGCTTAAATCCCTAGTATAGCCAGAAAATCATCAGGGTAAAATCTCCCACCGAAACGAAGCCTAAACAAAAAAAACGCCACGAAGAACTATGTTGCCCCTGTCTTGGCTATTATATTGATTTCATTTTGCCCCCTGTTTTCAGGAGGGCAAAAGAAGTTCTCAAATCACTAATGCAGTAGCACTCGACTACGGGGGCCGATCGCTTGTTTGGGTGAAACGGGTATTGTACAGCTATTGGTAGAATCCGGCGAACAAGCAGTTTGAACAAGGGTTGCAGGGTTAACCTCTAGGGAATTACCGTTACTGAATTCCATATTAGGTGTAGTGGAAAGTGATGGAGAATTAGAGGCCGATGTGTAGGTTGTAGGTGTCGGGGAAGCGATCGCACTACCATCACTAACTACAGGTGTAGGAGTAGTGTTACTACCACTAACTACGGGTGCAGGAGTAGGTGTGTTAGTAGCAGCAATTACTGGCGCGGGAGTGGGCATACTACCACCAGTAACTACGGGTGCGGGAGTGGGCATACTACCACCAGTAACTACGGGTGCAGGAGTGGGCGTACTACCACCAGTAACGACGGGCGCGGGAGTGGGCGTATTACCACCAGTAACGACGGGCGCGGGAGTGGGCGTACTACCACCAGTAACGACGGGCGCGGGAGTTATGAGGGTTGCAGTTGCAGGTACTTTAATTGTTATTCTTGCTAGGGGGGAATTAGTCATTTCCAAAGATGTCACCTTTGGCGAACCTGGGATATCCGATTTGAAATCAAAGACTGTGGGAGTTGCACCACCATTGCGATCGCTATATCTGACTCCATATCCACTCACTTCAAAAGTACCCTGATACTGATTTCCAGTGTTTGGATCGGTGACAATACCAGTGTATAAGGCTTTTGTGAGATTAAATTCATCCTGAACCACTCCTTGAAATGTGGTTCCGGCTAATTTTCCCTGGTATTTATAGGGTGTCAACTCACCGCCAGAGAGAATCGGCGAAGCCAGAACGCCATTAAAGGAGACAATCGGAATGCCTTTAAAGTCAACAAAATAATGCAAACTACCATCCTTGCGTGTTTCTATTTTTACATAGCCTGACTTGTATACAGGAACGTAATTAGGATTGTTTTTAGTTCCTAAGTTCCGCGAGTAAGTGCCCGTGTCGTCTGTATCAACGCGAGTCGTGCTGCCATTGAAATTAGGATTAATACTGGGAAGTTGGATAGTCCCTGATAATGTACCAGTGCTTTGAATGGTGATTTGAGCAAAAGCACTTGTTCCAGATGAAGCGATGATGACTGCGGCTAAACTGCTGCTGCTAAGAACAACACAACCTAATTTAGTTGATGAATGTAATTTCATGAAAAATTTGCTCCTTTAATCACATATCAAAAAAAATACGCACGGGTTTTTCTTGCTTTCATTGGGCAATAAAAGCATTTCATACTGAATAAGCCAGTATGAAAATAGCGTATTTGATTACATCTACATCAGTACAAAATTAAAACCGGAAGGTTGCTCTTAATGCTCCAACAACTAATGCATCGTTAGCCGCATTGTGATCGGGATTGAAAATAACGAATAAGCCTGGAGTCAAGGCGATATTGTCGCTTAATTGGGCGCGGTAAAAAAGTTCTACGTGAATTGATGTGTCACTACGTCCGCCTGCTGTTCCTCCATCAGAAAAGTTGGGAAAATTGAAGCCATTTGGTAAGGTACTCGAAGTAATTTTGGGCGGTTGTCCGACGAGAACGCCTCCTAAATTTCCAGGACGCAGCAAGTTGGGAAAGGCTGCAAACACCATCCAATTTGTAGTTTCTACACTTCCAGGAAGGTTTAATGGTTTGGAAGAAGTAAAGCCACCCCAACCGCCTAACTGCAAGTTAGGATTAATTCGCCAAGCAACGGTAGCACCAATGGCTTGGGTATTGAAAGCTGTAGCATCTGCAAAAGGCGAAATCAATTGAGAATCGCCAATACCACTTCCCAGTAAGCCATCTGGGGAATGAGAATAAAGATAATGTACGCCGATATCGATGTTGTTGGTGGGTGCTAAACTTAATTGAGCGCCAGCAGTAAATCTACCGCCAAATAATCCGCCCTGATTGATGTTGCCAGAATAATTGGCTATTTCTGCACTATAAACGCCTTGCAAACTGATGCGATCGCTAATCTGCCAATCAAAGCCTATACCACTAGTGCCATTGCCAATACTTAAAATCGGGTTACGCTGACCAAATAGAGAAATTGCACCGTCGCTAGAACCTTCTAAAGGGCTAATACCGCGAAAGGTGTTGATGGGGTTGACTCCTGCCGTACCGACGACAATTCCCAAACGTTCCGAGACGAGAAATCGATAAGATAGTTCGCTAACAACTAGATTGTTGTCTGTATTTGACTCGAAACCCAACCGCCCCATATTGGTAGATAGCAACGAGGCATTAGAACCTAAATTACCAGCAGACAGCCCTGTTAAGAGTAAATCTCGCCCTGTAAATGAAGTTGCTAAGGTTAGTTGGGCGCTACTTGTGAAAGTCAGATTGGTTTTTCCCTGGCGTTCAGGGACTCCATCTCTAGGAAACAAATCGACATCGGGGCTATTGGTTCCCTGGACGCTAAAAATGGCTTGACCAAATAATCTGGTAGTTGTGGAAAAGCGATTGGCTTGTAATTCAGTAGTTCGTTCTTCTACAGCCTCAACCCGCTGCTGTAATTGCAGCAACTCTGCTTTGAATTCGCCCTGTAACCTTTGTAGCAGGACTAAATCTTCATTCTTAACAGTATTAATTTTATTATTTGCAATCGCTTCGTTAATCTTCTCTAAGCAAGCATTTAAACCAGCCGCAAATTCATAACGGCTGATATTGCGGTTTCCTACATAAGTCCCATCATGGTATCCCGCAATGCAGCCATAGCGTTCTCCTAGAGATTGCAAAGCAGCAAAAGCCCAGTCGGAAGGTTGCACGTCCTTAAGTTGCGACACCGAAGTGACTTGAGACATTGGGTTGTCTGAATCTGGAGACTGAGGAGATAGAGAGAATTCTTCTGTGTTTTCCTGGTTCTGTGCAACTTCTGTTACAGGCTGAATATTTTTTAGTTCAGGTAAGTTAGGGGAACTTATGAATTGAATTTTCTCTCTACTTTTTTTAAGTATATTTTCGTACTTATGCTTGATTGCTGGTGAGGTAGTTATATCTGGCTGCACAAATTCAGGCGGTGTAATCTCAGCAGGTGAGACAACTTCAGATAAATTTTCTGGCATTGACTGCTGCACCAGATGATCTGTAGGAATTACAGGCTGTTCTGGTAAATTGAACGCGGAGATTGGCGCTGTTGCTAGCACACTCGCCATCAGTAGACTAATATCACTCATGGTATTTCATTTGACTTGCACCAATATTTCTTTTCACAGATAAAGTTGGTGTATATCAGGAAGATTTATGAAAAAAGAGTGATAAAAGTTACTGCGCTGAGGGGTATAAGATGAAGGGAATAACCCATACCCTATACCCCAAATAAGATTAATCTGGCTGACTACAGTATTTATTCGTCTGATTGACTAACGTATCTGACTGTTTGCCAAGGGTTGTAGCCGTTGTCAGTGCTGAGTCAATATCAGTTCTCGCCTTTTGGATTTTTTCTCTACCAGATGCCGAGGCTTCTGCTGTTTTGGTTGTACCAAGCGCCTTACCGGCTTTAGCGATCGCTTGACTGAGATTCTGAAAAATGTTGACAAAACTGCTTTGAAATTCTTTCAGCTTGGGATCTGTTAAATTCAGTTCCTTAATCGATTTAGTTACAAATTCTAAATCTTTAGACAGTTGTATGCTGGTGATCGCTTGCGTTCCTTTATTTTTATCAATCAAAGAAGTTCCAGCATTCACAACTTTAATCAATCGCTGGCACTGGGAGACTTTGTTCTCGGTGCAACTGCTAACAAACAAAGCAATGCTCAGACTAACAGGAAGAATAACAGTATATTTATGTAAAACAGACATGAACACCCCAACAGCATTAAAATCCAGACTATAGTATCCAATATTACGAGTAAACAAGGTAATTAAGGTAGTGGAGATTAGACAGGAGTGAGAAAATTCCTTCATACACCTTGCAACTGCGTTAACTAATCTTTGAACTGCGTTCATCCACCTTTGATCCTCGTCAAGGACTCTTTGAACTGGATTCATTCATCTTTTGACAACTATATAGGGCAGAAAGCCCAAAGTAATATCTTGACTGCGCTAGCCTTTAACTCTCTGGCTCAATTAATTTCACCCTTATCTTTGCTATTTTTTGATAGACTCTTTTAGCGATGGATTCACTATTACTATATCTTGCACTTAGTTGTAATAAATACTTATTTATCGGTAATTATTTGTGATTGATACATTAGCTATACTAATACTAAAAAGTTTTCACATAGTCTTGATAAACTGTATATTTGCTGACTTAGGGGAGTTAATGGTACAGTATTTATTGTCTGTATAAAAAATTATGTAAGCGAACAAGCGGTACCATAAAAACTACTGGTTAAATGTAAAGTTTAGATGAATTTCAGGAAAATATTTTGAATTGAGGTGCGAGAATTACTAAACTTTTCAGAACAACTAACTGTAACAAAACTATTCATCTAATTTTGACCAACCAAGTTCAATCAATAAAGCCAAACATCTGCTGGCTTTATTTGCCTGGGTTTTTACACATCCTCGTTCTGTAATGTTAAATCATGAAAATTAACTCATCCAACTCGCTGTTAACAGTACCAACTGGGCCACTAAAGATTTCAGAGTTGCCCCCTAACCATCTGGGTACGAGTGGTGAATCTATTTATCTTTCTCTAGTAATTCCTACTTATAAAGAGCGTGACAACATCAAGAATGTGGTCAGCATATTGAGTCAGTTACTGGATGAATCTATTCCAGGAAACTATGAACTAATTGTGGTAGACGATGATAGCCCAGACCGAACTTGGGAAATAGCACAATCCTTAACGCAAGAATACCCTCAGTTGCGAGTAATGCGACGACAGCAGGAACGGGGGCTTTCTTCAGCAGTGATTCGGGGATGGCAAGCAGCTACCGGGAATGTGTTGGGGGTGATTGATGGAGATTTGCAGCATCCACCAGAGGTGCTGATGCAACTGTTGCGTAGTGTTGAGCAGGGTGCAGATTTAGCAGTAGCCAGCCGTCACGTTGAAGGAGGCGGTGTTAGTAGCTGGAGTGTTGTTAGGCGTTTCTTGTCTCGTGGCGCTCAGTTGTTAGGCTTGGTGATATTACCGGGAGTACTGGGCAGAGTTTCTGACCCGATGAGCGGTTATTTTATGGTGCGCCGGAGTGCGATCGCCAATGCAAGACTCAATCCAGTCGGATACAAAATTCTCTTAGAAGTAATCGGGCGGGGAAAAGTAGACCAAGTAGCCGAAGTTGGGTATGTGTTCTGCGAACGCAAAGAGGGTGAGAGTAAGGTTACATGGAAGCAATATATAGATTACATCCATCACCTAGTGCGGTTGCGGCTTTCTACAGGACGGGTGGGAAGATTTAGTAGAAAAGTCAATTTCCCCATTGGTCGATTCCTCCGCTTTGGGTTGGTTGGCTTTAGTGGTGTGTTTGTAGATTTAACGGTGTTTTACTTGCTGCGGACTGTGATTCATTTAGGTTTAACTCGCAGTACGATTCTTTCGGCCGGAGTGGCAATCATAAATAATTTCCTATGGAATGATTTATGGACTTTTAGTGATATTTCTCAGAGACAACGCGATCCGCATCAACGTTTCAAGCGATTCTTGAAGTTCAGTGCGATCTGTTTAGCAGGTGTTGTATTACAAGCTCTAATAATTAACTTTCTCTATAATGTCTTAGGAATAAATCAGTATTTAGCTAAGTTGGTAGCGATCGCAGTTGCGACAATCTGGAATTTCTGGATTAATTTGAAACTTAGCTGGCGTGTTACCGACGTGAAATAATCACAATGAGGGATTTGAGATTTTGATTTTTGTTTTTAGACTTTAGAACGAACTTAAATCTAAAACGTCAAATCTACAAATTCATCCGTGTGAGGCCAGGCAATGAGAGTTCTTTTTCAAGGTGCATTTTATTTTTACAGAAAAATTATTGCCTATACGACTCATTTCGTACAGATGGGAGATTTAAGCTCTGCCTTAGAACCCAAGCATTGGCATAATTGGCAGGCTCATCTCCCACCTTCCTGGCTTCACCCTTTTCTGAACTTGATGTGGTTAATCATCGGCATCAGCTTGCGCCTAGCCAACTTGACTGCAAAGCCTCCTTGGACTGATGAGTTTGCCACCTTGGTGTTTAGCTTAGGGAATACTTTTTCACCAGTACCCCTAGATCGAGCGATCGCATCTGACATCCTATTACAACCACTGCAACCAAACCCAGCAGCTAGTATTGGTGATGTTATTCATAACTTAGCTACACAAGATAGTCATCCACCACTGTATTTTGTGCTGGCTCATCTGTGGATGAAATTATTTTCCAGCGATGGCGGATTAGTATCGCTGTTTGCGGCGCGATCGCTACCAGCTATAATTGGTGCTGCCTTAATTCCGTGTGTTTACATTTTAGGTAAGGTAGCATTTCGTTCATCACTAGTGGGACACTTAACTGCTGCGATGATGGCAGTATCACCCTACGGTGTATTTTTATCACAAGAAGCCCGTCATTACACTTTGGCAGCTTTATGGGTAACTGCTTCCCTTACCTGCTTAGTAATTGCTACACGCCATATTCAAAACCGTACACCTTTACCCATCTGGATAGCACTTTTTTGGGTAGGAATTAATGCTTTAGGTATTGCGACTCATTACTTTTTCACCCTTACCCTCTGCACAGAAGCGATAGTTTTGATTTTTCTGGCTTGGCTTCAATTGCAGACTAGCAAAAAATTTTCTCTCCTCTTCTCTCCTCCCTGGCGGCGCATTTATGCCGTTGCTACAGGTACTTGTGTGGCGGGTTTAATTTGGATACCAACCTTGTTAGAGAATGAAAATCGTGGTGCTTTGACTGAGTGGATTCGAGGTTCGCGCGGCGGGCTAGATTGGTTAAACCCCATTTTTCAAGCTTTAGGAACATTGATTGCCATGATTTCGCTGTTACCAGTTGAATCTTCACAAGTAGTAGTTGTGATTCCTTCTGGAGTAGTGATGCTAACTTTCTTTATTTGGGCAGTACCAATTTTGCTGCGGGGACTCGATATTCAACTACAGCAACCAGAAAACCGGATTATGATTCAGGTGTTTGCTGGAATCGTTATCAGTGCGATCGCTTTATTCTTTATCTTTGCCTACTTTTTCGGGATTGACCTAACTAGAGGTGCTAGATATAACTTTGTTTACTTTCCCGCGATCGTTATTTTACTAGGTGCAAGTCTTGCAGTTTGCTGGCATCCTCCCAAGGAATTGATGGAAAAAAATGGGATTAAAAGTATAGGTAAATGGGGAATAAACGGTAAAAAAGCCGTGATGTTAATCTGGCTAATGGGATTTTTCAGTGCAGTTACAGTAATTTGCAATCTCGGCTATCAAAAATATTATCGCCCTGACCTGTTTGTGCAGCTAATTCAACAAACATCCCCAGTACCAGTACTGATTGCCACCACTCATAAAACTTATGTACACACTGGAGAAATGATGGGGGTAGCTAGGGAGTTTAAACTTGCCAATTCACCTCAACAACCTCTGTTTCTCCTTGCCCATCAAGATCGAGATCCCAATACTTCCACCATTGCGCTAGAAAATACTTTAAAGAAGTTACCACGACCTTTTGACTTGTGGCTGGTAAACTTTCACGCCCCTGTAAAAGAAACTGTTAAAACATGCGCGATATCTGATACTCAATCTTTACCAAGCATAAACGGCTACGAATATAAGCTTTATCATTGCCAATAAGCTGGGGATTGGGGATTGGGGATTGGGGACTGGAGTAGGAGTTAGAACTTGTATTCACCTCAAAAAAAAACTCGTTCATGCATCTCAAAGACTCGTTAATCTCTTTCAAAACCTCAAACCTGCCAATCCCCAGTCCCTAGTACCCAATCCCCAATCTATATGCATCTTGTGGAAGTTCCTCAAATATCGATATCCATAGGAGACTAAAGAAAGAAGAACAAAATTTATCTGAGACGTTTTCAAGCAGTGAAGGCTGTAACTAGTTAAGGAGAATTTATGCGTGCAGTACTGATGGCAGGGGGTTCGGGAACGCGGCTTCGCCCGTTAACTTGCGATCTGCCCAAACCGATGGTGCCGATTCTAAATCGACCAATTGCCGAACATATTATCAATCTTCTCAAAAGACATCAAATTACAGAAGTTATCGCGACACTACATTATTTACCTGATGTCTTGCGAGACTATTTTCAAGATGGCAGCGATTTTGGGGTTCAGATGACTTATGCCGTCGAAGAAGATCAGCCTTTGGGTACAGCAGGCTGTGTGAAAAACATTGCCGAACTTCTGGATGAAACTTTTTTAGTCATTAGCGGCGACAGCATAACAGATTTTGACCTTACGGCTGCGATCGCATTTCACAAACAAAATAAGTCAAAAGCTACTTTGATTTTGACGAGAGTTCCCAACCCGATTGAATTTGGGGTGGTGATTACCGACGAGGAAGCACGAATTCGGCGATTTTTAGAAAAGCCCTCTAGTAGTGAAATTTTTTCCGATACCGTCAACACTGGCACTTACATTCTTGAACCAGAAGTTTTAGAATATCTACCAGTAAACATTGAATGCGACTTTTCCAAAGACTTATTCCCCTTACTGCTAGCAAAAGATGAGCCAATGTACGGTTACATCGCTCAAGGTTACTGGTGTGATGTTGGTCACTTAGATGCTTACCGCGAAGCTCAATATGACGCATTAGATCGGAAGGTAAATCTTGATTTTGCCTACAAAGAAGTTTCTCATGAGTTATGGGTAGGTCAAAATACTTACATCGATCAAACGGCTGTGATTGAAACTCCAGCAGTGATTGGTGACAATTGCCGCATTGGGGCAAGAGTGCAGATTGAGGCGGGAACCGTAATTGGCGATAATGTCACTATTGGCGCTGATGCCAATCTCAAACGTCCCATTGTCTGGAATGGGGCATTTATTGGCGATGAAGCACATCTTTCTGCCTGTGTAATTTCCCGTGGCGCTCGTGTAGACCGCCGCGCCCACGTATTAGAAGCTGCTGTTGTCGGTTCCCTTTCCACTGTGGGAGAAGAAGCTCAAATTAGCCCTGGCGTGCGCGTTTGGCCCAGCAAAAAAATTGAGTCAGGAGCAGTTTTAAACATTAACTTGATTTGGGGAAACACCGCCCAACGAAATTTATTTGGGCAACGTGGTGTGCAAGGATTAGCTAATATCGACATCACCCCAGAATTCGCTGTGAAATTGGGATCTGCTTACGGTTCTACCTTAAAACCTGGTTCTAAAGTAACAGTTTCCCGTGACCAGCGTAATGTCTCTCGGATGGTGACGCGATCGCTCATTGCTGGTTTAATGTCAGTAGGTATTGATATTCAAAACCTCGATGCTACAGCTATCCCCATTGCCCGCACAGTTATACCCACAATGTCGGTAGTTGGTGGTATCCATGTGCGCGTCCACCCCGATCGCCCCGACTACATTTTGATTGAATTTATGGATGTTAAGGGTATTAATATCTCCAAAGCCCTGGAAAAGAAAATTGAAGGGGCTTACTTTAAAGAAGATATGCGGCGGGCGCTAATTCATGAAATTGGCGATGTATCTTACCCCAGCCAAGTGATGGAGCGCTACTGCACTGCTTTTGAGAAACTTTTGCATGTTCATACACTCCGCAATAGTCGGGCAAAAGTAGTGATTGACTATGTTTATGCAGTATCGGGGGCAGTTTTACCCCAAATGTTGGATAAATTTGGTGCTGATGCAGTGGTATTGAATGCCAGTGTCAATAAAAGTGCGATGTCAATCACCGATCGCGAAGGATTGCTGACTCAGTTAGGTCATGTAGTGGAAGCATTGAAAGCTAACTTTGGTGTGCAAGTATCCGCTAATGGAGAACAGCTGATTTTAGTTGATGAATCAGGCTACCCAATTCGTGGGGAAACTTTAACAGCACTGATGGTAGACATGATTTTGACGGCTAACCCTAGAGGAACGGTAGTAGTTCCAGTTCATGCTTCTAGTGCGATTGAACAAGTTGCCCGTCGTCATGATGGCAGAGTGATTCGCACCAAAGCCAACCCTACAGCTTTAATGGAAGCTTGTCAGAAAAATCCAAATGTGGTTCTAGGAGGTAGTGGAGAAACTGGTTTTATTTTCCCGCAACTGCATCCAGGATTTGATTCCATGTTCTGTATTGCAAAGATAATTGAAATGTTAACTATACAGGAGCGATCGCTTGCGGCGGCGCGATCGGAATTGCCCCGTGTAATTCATAAAACTTATACAGTCCGTTGTCCGTGGACAGCCAAGGGTGCTTTGATGCGTTACTTGGTGGAAACTCACCCAGCCCAAAATCTAGAACTAATCGATGGGGTGAAAATTTGTCAACCTTATGATGATAGTTGGCTATTAGTTTTACCAGATGCCAGCGAACCACTGGTGCATTTGTATGCAAACAGTAACGATCGCGAATGGGTAGATGAAACTGTAAGAAATTACCGCACCCGTGTTCAAAGTTTTGTGGAAAGACAACAAGAATATCAACCCACCGAAGTGTAATTCGTAATTCGTAATTCGTAATTCGTAATTCGTAATTGAATTCTTTAATTACGAATTACGAATTATGTTAACTATCAGCCAAACTATCGGAAGGAAAGTAGACTTTCACATTTGCCTCTGTAGTTTACTTAAAATAATAAATAATATAACAATCCTAAATTATTCGTGAAAAGTTAGATCCCCGACTTCTTTAAGAAGTCGGGAATCTGGACATTAGTATTTGGATTAATTTCATACATGCACAAAAAATTTACCTCCTCTGGCTTCATCTACCGATGTATTTTTTGAAACTATAGGAATCCGGTTTGATTTCTGAAAATATCCGTAGGATGTGTTAGCACGGAGAGTACGGCATCAAACCCTTGATAATAGTGCGTTACGAACTCCGTTCTAACACACTCTACAATACCTAATTTCGTTCAAAAATCAAATAGTAAGTAGATCGGCGTGAATAATTCAAGGTTTGTAGTGAGGACTTTAGTCCTCATTTAAGGGCTGAAGCCCTCTCTACGAGACGCTTTGCGAACACTACAAAGTAATCTCAATATTTTTTACATTACTTAATCTAGTTTGATTTATTCTTGCCCACTTACTTAATCCTATAGTAATTATTCGGAATATTGTGTGAGGAAATCGTAAGGCACTTACAATAACTTGTCTTCTAGCCCACTCATTGTTGGGGTTGAATGAATCACCGCCCACCTTTTCGGTTTGTTTTCTGAAATCCTTTACAAAACTTTACCTCTATTAATTGCTATAAATTATCAATAAGTCTGATAGGATATCTTCAGGTTTCTTGAGATATATATTCATTAAGCCACAGTAAATTTCAGCTATTTCAAAAATTTCTTAGGAGGTAACGCCATGACAAGGATGGCTGTTCAAACACCGGAGTCGATTCCCTGGTGGGCAGGGAACGCCCGGTTAACCAACCTCTCAGGGCGACTTTTGGGCGCTCACGTTGCTCATGCAGGGTTAATTGTTCTCTGGGCTGGTGCAACGACTCTTTTTGAACTTGCCCATTTCAACAGAGCGCAACCAATGTACGAACAGGGGTTGATTCTATTGCCTCATTTAGCAACTCTCGGTTGGGGTGTAGGAAGTGGTGGACAGATAGTAGATACCTATCCTTACTTCGTCATTGGAGTATTGCACCTAATTAGCTCCGCCTTCTTGGGACTTGGCGGCATATTTCATGCCCTAAGTGGGTATGCCATCTTGGAAGAGAGATTTTCCTTCTTTGGCTATCGCTGGGAAGATGCTAATAAAATGACTACCATTCTGGGTATTCACCTAGTATTGCTGGGTCTAGGAGCCGGCTTACTGGTTGCCAAAGCTTTGTTCTTTGGCGGTTTGTACGATTCTATGGTGGGTGAGGTGCGCGTAGTTTCTAACCCTACCTGGAATTCCGCTATAATTTTTGGCTACTTATTTGGTGGCGGTGGCAAACATTGGATTGCTGGAGTTAATAACCTGGAAGACTTGGTTGGTGGTCATATTTGGGTCAGCATTCTCTGCATTGTCGGCGGTATCTGGCACATTACGACTCAACCTTTTGGCTGGGCAAAGCAGCTTTTTATCTGGTCAGGAGAAGCATACCTTTCTTACAGCTTGGGAGCTTTAGCTCTCATGGGCTTTATTGCTGCCTATTTTGTCTCTGTCAACACACTTGCTTACCCACCGGAATTTTATGGGCCAGCCCTGAGTATTGGGTTTGACCGTTTTCCCTACTTCCAGAGTGGAAATTTACTATCCTCTCGCGTTTGGCTGGCGAATGCTCACTTCTGGCTAGGTTTCTTCTTTCTTCAAGGGCATCTCTGGCACGCTTTACGCGCTGCTGGATTCGACTTTGCGAAGGGTAGAGTCATCCATTCAACTAGTGGGGAGGCAATCTAAGAATGACAACTGCAACAATAACGACCCAGGAATCGGGTTGGTGGGCTGGCAATGCTCGATTCATTAACCTGTCGGGTAGGCTTTTGGGCGCTCATGTTGCTCATGCTGGGTTGATTGTGCTTTGGGCAGGAGCAATGACTCTATTTGAAATCACCAAATATAACCCCGCACAACCAATGTATGAGCAGGGGTTAATCTTACTCCCCCATCTGGCAACATTAGGATTTGGTGTTGGCGATCGCGGCCAAATTGTTGATACCTATCCTTATGTTGTCATTGGTGTTTTACATCTGATTAGTTCTGCCGTACTAGGTGCTGGTGGTATTTACCATGCGGTTCTAGGCCCAGCAGTGTTGGATGATAATCCGTCTTTCCCTGGCTTGTTTGGCTACGACTGGGAAGATGAAGACAAGATGACCACCATCATCGGCATTCATTTGCTGTTGTTGGGATTCGGGGCATGGTTATTGGTAGCAAAGGCGCTGTTTTGGGGTGGTATTTACGATCCGGCAGTGGCATCTGTGCGAGTAATTACTGAACCGACTATTAACCCTAGCCGCATCTTTGGCTATCTCTTCGGTGCTTTTGGCGAACAAGGGATGGCAGCAGTTAATAATCTAGAAGATGTCATCGGTGGACATATTTGGGTAGGAATACTTTGTATTGCCGGAGGATTTTGGCACATTCTTACCAAACCTTTTGGTTGGACAAAAAAGGTACTGTTTTGGTCTGGAGAGGCTTACCTATCGTATAGTTTGGGCGCTCTGGCTTACATGGGTTTGTTGGCAGCATATTTTGTGACGGTAAATGATACCGTTTATCCCACTGTTTTCTATGGCCCGTTGGGATTGAGTACTACTGCATCGGGAGTAATTACGGTTCGTACTTGGCTAGCAACTAGTCACTTTGCTCTGGCAGTTGTATTTTTAGCTGGTCATATCTGGCACGCTTTGAGAGTTCGTGTCATAGCAGCTGGACTTGATTTTCAGCAGGGAGTTGTCAATCCTTCGGGGATGCCGGAAATTGGGAATTTTGATACCCCAGTGAATGCTTCGGATATCACGTTGAAGTTGTTAGGAAATCTTCCTATTTACCGTCAAGGCTTGTCTGCTTTTTCACGGGGGCTGGAAATTGGTATGGCGCACGGCTACTTCTTGATTGGCCCATTTGTCAAGTTAGGCCCATTGCGGGATACGGAGTTGGCGAATCAAGCAGGGTTACTGGCCACAATCGGTCTACTGTTGATTTTATCAATTTGTCTGTGGCTGTACGGCAGTGTATCGTTCCAAGGGCGCAAACCGGCTCTTGGGGAGCTACCGGAAAACTTGAAAACAGCTAAGTCTTGGAGTGAGTTCAATGCTGGGTGGACAGTAGGTAGCTGTGGAGGAGCTTTATTTGCCTTCCTGCTGTTAACCAATAGCAGTTTGTTTTTCTGAGTTGCCCGAACTAGGCAAATAGGTATCGTTGCGATCGCATCTGGCGGGTGCTTTGCACCATCGCGCATCATCTCTAAGGAAAATTGCAAATCTATATATCAGGTGACAATATGTCGAAAAAAATTGGTCTGTTCTACGGTACTCAAACTGGCAACACTGAATCGGATGCTGAAAAAATTCGGGATGAATTTGGTGGTGATGTTGTAACATTACATCCCATTTACGAGGCGGATACTAGCACTTTTGATGAGTATGAATTGCTGATTATTGGCTCTCCCACTTGGGATATAGGTCAACTTCAGAGTGATTGGGAAGGCTTTTTCTCCGATCTGGATGAAATAGATTTTAAAGGTAAGCTGGTTGCCTATTTTGGTGATGGAGATCAATATGGCTATGCCGATAACTTCCAGGATGCAATAGGAATTCTGGAAGAAAAAATTTCCCAGCGCGGTGGTAAAACTGTTGGCTACTGGCCAAAAGATGGGTATGACTTTAACGAATCTAGAGCTTTGAAAAATGGCAAGTTTGTCGGATTGGCACTCGATCAAGGTAGTCAATCTGATTTAACAGATGAGCGAATTAAAACTTGGGTTGCTCAGTTGAAGACAGAATTTGGTTTGTAGAAAGGCAGGGCGAATGGAAGGGCTTTTAGATCCCCGACTTCTTTAAGAAGTCGGGGATCTAACCAACGGTTTATAACCGCCGAAATTGATAATTTAGAAGTTATAGGTTATTTATGTCTGATTCATTTGATGTTCTGTGGTTAAATGCTAGTCCTGTTTTGAAGCGTTTTGATGAACCATTACTCGATTACTTATGTGGGTATATGAGAATCGCCCAGTGGGAATACCAGCAAACCAAAGATGAAGCTAGTTCTATAGATCGAGCTGTGGAGTTGCTGTATGAGTTTTTAGAATGCCGCGATCGCCCCGTGCATTTAGCGGGACATGGGATGAGTGGTGCGATCGCCTTAACCTTTGCGCGGCGATTTCCTCAAAAAGTGCGATCGCTCACTTTGCTGGCTGTGGCTGCTCAACCTGCAAACAATTGGCAAGCTCACTATTACTTTCAAAGACAACTTTTTAATATCAGCCGTGAGCTAGTTTTAGCAAGCAGCGTTCGCAGTCTATTTGGAAATCAATCACCTCAAACCACTAAGAAGTTAGTAGCTGCCTTAGATAAAGATTTAGAACAATCTCCCTCGTCACACTCTTTATTTAAGTTGGTTTATTTACCCAAAGGTGGAGTTTCTATGCCAATGATGGTATGTGGTAGCAAGAGCGATCCGGTAGTAAATCCAACTGCATTGCATGACTGGTTTAATTGGCTTAAGACAGAAGATAAACTCTGGGAATGCCCACAAGGGTATCATTTTTTTCACTACTTCTACCCTCAACAGGTTGGCGAAGAGATTTTGAGTTTTTGGCAATGTCACCATCCACATTTACTGGAAGCATCTCCACTATCTCTTAGCACTTCTACAAGTTATTCATGAAAATAGAAAGCAGAATAACCCACGCTTAAAAACTAATATTTGCTTGCAGCCAAGAGTAGTTAGAGCGGTGATAGTTACTATCATCGCTCCGCTTGCGTTGCCTATTTTCCTTCCATTCTTGATTATTACATTTTGTAAAGAGATACGCTAAATAGGAATTACTTTCAATAGACTAAATTTGTAATCTCAATAATTGGTAGTTAGCTGTCAATAAGCAGAGTATGTGGCAAGAAGTCATATCTGACTAAGATCGGTAACGCCTGCGGTGAATTGGAAGAACCTCTCTTCGTTCAGATAAAAGCTTCGGGTCTACTTTAATAGCCCTCACGCGACATTTCACTGCTGAGATAAGAACCAGTTAATTGAATATTATTAGCAACAATTGCTAATTGTGCTTAACAATGCAGACATACGGCAATCCCAACCTCAAATTTGATTGGTGGACTGGTAACGCCCGCTTCGCCAATCTCTCTGGTTTATTTATCGGCGCTCATCTGGCACAAGCAGCGCTGACAACGCTCTGGGCTGGGGCGTTTACATGGTTTGAAATCTCTCGCTACAATCCCGAAATACCTATGGGCGAACAGGGGCTAATTTTGCTTCCCCACTTAGCCACCTTGGGTTTTGGTGTGGGTGCAGGTGGTCAGGTAGTTGATACTTATCCCTATTTTGTCATCGGCGCTTTACACTTAATCTCCTCTGCTGTGCTTGGTGCTGGGGCACTTTTGCACACCTTCAAAGCTCCAAAAAACTTAAAAGATGCCACTGGCCGCGCTCGGAAATTTCACTTTACATGGGACGACCCTAAAAAACTTGGCTTCATCTTAGGACATCACCTAATTTTCTTAGGATTAGGTGCTTTACTCCTCGTAGGAAAAGCGATGTTTTGGGGAGGACTGTACGACTCGACAATTCATGATGTTCGAGTTGTTACCGACCCCACACTCAATCCCTTAGTCATTTATGGCTATCAAACTCACTTTGCCACTGTTAACAACTTAGAAGATTTAGTCGGCGGTCATATCTATGTAGGTTTGTTACTCATTGGCGGCGGTATTTGGCACATCCTCATAGAGCCTTTACCTTGGGCGAAAAAGCTTTTAATCTTCTCTGGTGAAGCCATCCTTTCTTACTCTTTAGGTGGTATTGCCTTAGCGGGATTTGTTGCAGCTTACTTCTGTGCAGTAAATACTTTAGCTTATCCCGTGGAGTTTTATGGCTCTACCTTGGAAGTAAAACTCGGAGTTAGCCCTTATTTTGCCGACAGCATTAAGTTAGCTAACGGTGGTTACACTTCTAGAGCATGGTTAGCAAATGCCCATTTCTTCTTAGCGTTCTTCTTCTTGCAAGGTCATCTGTGGCACGCCCTGCGAGCAATTGGGGTTGACTTTAGGCAAATTGAAAAGGCATTAAATGCCATTGGTAGCGAATCGTAAAACAATTTTGGATTTTAGATTATGAAAATCTAAAATCCAAAATTAAAAATGCTCATAAAGGTATTTAACTATGACAATTACAACTGATAGAACCTTAGCAGCAGACACAAATTTATCGTGGTTAGTGGGTAATGCCCGTTTAACTGATTTATCTGGTCAATTATTAGGCGCTCACATTGCTCATGCAGGCTTAATTATGTTTTGGGTAGGAGCAATCACAATATCTGAAGTTACACGTTTTGTTCCTAGCGTACCAATGTATGAACAGGGATTGACTTTGTTACCCCACTTAGCAACTTTGGGTTGGGGTGTAGGTGCTGGAGGTGAAGTAGTCAATACCTATCCTTATTTTGTAATTGGCATTTTGCACTTAGTTGCATCTGCTGTGTTGGGTGCAGGTGGACTTTTTCATGTTTTTCGCGCTCCGGCAATTTTATATAATGCCGGTGGACAGACGGCAAAATTTCACTATGAATGGAATGACCCGAAGCAATTGGGTTTAATTTTAGGTCATCATTTAATTATTCTGGGTTTGGGAGCCTTTTTATTAGTGCTAAAGGCAATGATTTTTGGCGGAATTTATGATACTAATTTGGGAAATGTCCGCCTGATTAGCAATCCTAATTTAAACCCAGCCACAATTTTTGGCTACTTAGTTGGTTTGAAAGATGGTAGCTGGACTCCTTTAGGGATGGCAAGTGTTGATAACTTAGAAGATGTCATTGGTGGTCACATTTGGATTGGTTTAATTTTAATTGCTGGTGGTGCATGGCATATTCTTGTGCAGCCTTTTACCTGGATAAGACGAATTTTACCAATTGAGAATGGTGAAGAAATTCTTTCTTATAGCTTACTGGGTTTAGCTTTGATGGCTTGGGTTTCTACCGCATTTGTGGGATATAACACGACAGTTTTTCCGAGAGAATTTTACGGTTCCGAACGTCTAGGATTGGCAGATATTCAGTTTTTTCTTGGTGTAGTGGCCTTCTTAGGTTATGTTTGGCACTATTGGCGATCGTCACATCAAGCTAATAGTTAATTAACTTTCGCTCAACACTAGCTAAATAAAGTCCAATGCCTGCGGTTAACAGCAGTGGACTGCGGGCATTTTTTTGGAATTTTTATGAGGATAACTAATGTTAACGATGATTTTGTGCGCCTTTTGTGGTTGGACAATAATGATTCTATTCATTGGTAGTGTCTGGTTAACGATAAAAAAAGGAATAATTCATTTAAAAACGCTCCATGAAATTCCTTGCTCTGGTTGCGAATATTTCACCAACGACTACCGTCTCAAATGTACTGTACACCCAAAAAAAGCTTGTTCTGAGGAAGCGATCGCCTGTATTGATTTTGAGCCGAAAACTTCTGCCTGTAATGCTTGCCAGAAGGGACGGCGAAAGCTTTGTTAAGTTTATTTTCACAGGTGCGATCGCACCTGTGAAAATTGGAGTGTATTGAGGGGCGATCGCTAATCAAGATTTTTCCTGTCACGCACTACGACTTAACTTATAGTTAGGAATAGGCTGATTACTAATCACTGCATAGAGAACATCTGGATCAAGGTCGGCTCCTGATTGCCATTAGATTGTTCCTAGTTCGTGGTTTACTTCAACCTCAGCAAAGTATTTTGGATCTTGCAAAGGTGCAAAAACAGCTATGCAAAATCTCACCAGAATTACTCGCAATCCTGAAGTGATGGGCGGCAAACCCTGTATTCGCGGAATGCGTGTCACCGTTGGTACTATCATCGGCTTAATGGCATCTGGACACAGTAATAGTGACATCCTCAAGGCCTATCCCTACCTCGAAAAAGCCGACATTTATGAGGCACTTGCCTATGCTGCATGGCGGGATCAAGAGATAGAAGTCCCTCTCAGAAGTGCATGAAAGTTTTGCTGCTATATTAACTATGGTCAAATAAATGTTTTTGCTCACTCACCATAGGACAGAATCATAATCTGTTCTATATTTTTGCTTTCTCGAAGAAGAAGCAACTTCATGACATATTTAGAATATGTAGTTGAAAAAGTCTCACAAAATGGTCGTGTAGGCAGACTCAGTTACAACGGACAAGATTTTCGTACTCCTCTTTTGTTTCCAGTAGTATCTTTAATCACTGGGACAACAGCAAATGGTGGCGGTTTGTGGAAGTACATTTTACAAGCAGATCATTCTAATGGTCTTTTGCGTCGCAATTTGCCAGTGATGTCTCAGGTACTTCACTTCTTAGATTTCATCCCGAAGAAGCAAAATGCGTTGGCTACTTGGCGAAAGCTGGGCATTAAACGGCGTTATCTTGAGGATGTCTGTCTTCCTGTGGAATATACTGCTCCAATATTTCTTGATTCTGGTGGTTTCAAACTTCTTTGGAACAATAGTATAGATTTATCTGCCTATGGTCTGTCTATGGAAGATGGACAGGGTTTTCAGTCTATATTGAAGTTACAAGAGAACTTTGGTGGAGACATCATCGCTACATTAGACTATCCTTTACCTCCAAAACTAGCAGCGTCTGAAGCAAAAGAACGTATGCAAAAAAGCTTAGACAATGCTATTGCTGCTGCTCGATTGCTACAAAAACCATCTCACTGGAAACCTTTTCTTTATGTTGCTGCTCATGGTCAAGATAGAGATAGCATGAGCAATTATGTCAGACAGGTATTCGATGAGGCTGAAAAAGAGGAGTTAAAGTATTATAATTTTGGATTAGCAGTTGGCTCATTAGTGCCACTACGAGGCGCTCATAAAACTACGATAATTGTTGATTTGATTAAGGGCTTACAAGATAGCATTCCTGCTCATAGAAAAAACATAACACCTATTCATGTATTTGGTATAACTGGTAGTTTAATTCCGATATTAGCTTATTTAGGAGTGGATAGCTTTGACTCTAGCAGTTATGTTCAGGAAACAAGGAGCTTGAGCTACATTAATCCTGAAACAATGAGACCACAGCCAGTATTGGAAATGGAAGAATTGACTTGTAATTACCGTGTTTGTCAACAAGCAAATTTAGAACATATCCAAGATGCATTGATATCAGAAGTTAGTGGTAAACCAGTTCATAATGGTAATTATAAAAGTAAATATTATGCCGACATTGCTTTACATAACCTAGAAATGGATTTTCGTATTGTCGATCAAACTAGAGAGGCTATAGAAGCAGATTATTTACAGGAATATCTTATTGAACACATAAAAAAACTGAAGCATCTTCAACCTGCAATAGATGCGATCGCTTCTGAGGATATTGAGTTAAAAATTAGGCTGTCACGTACACTAATATCAGTTTCTAAAAAACAAGAGTTCAAAAAGAATGAACAGGTTATTTCTCTGAAATATAAACCTGATGACTTTAATGTTTTGAACAATGGCTATGCACCGCTCTCTGGTAAGCATATAATGCTGATAATTCCTTGTTCTGGAGAAAAGCCCTATTCTAAATCTCGTTCCCATCGCTTCATTACGGAACGAATAGAGAAAGCTTTGGGTGATGTAACAACATTAGTAGATAAGGTTACACTATCAGGATTATATGGCCCAGTTCCGGAAAAATATGAAGACGCTGCTTTAGTAGTAATGCATGAGTTAGCCATATCTATTGTTGACTGCTTAGATAAGAAATTATACCTGCGAAGTCCGTAGGCAAGACTCAAGTACTAATCTAAATGAGAATAAAAGATTTCAAGGAAACAGCAGGACTTATTTGAGATGCGATCGCTAGCAAAATGACCTGCCAAGATTAATTCTTAGGGAAATATCGCCAACTCTGTTTCCGGGTCAAAAAAGTGAATTTTCTCTGGGGTTAGCGATAACCAAAGTTGCTCGCCAGGTTGGACAAATCGGTCTGGTGGGATTCGCACTTGTAGGTAATTGGCTGTAGTAGCAGGTTGAGATCCTGGTTCGGCAATCTTAACAGCGAGAAAGGAATCGTTGCCGAGATTCTCTACTAAATCTACTTGCACTGGTAGATTTTTGGTGGCAGGCATACTCAAGTTTAAGTGTTCTGGGCGAATGCCTAAAATTAAAGTTTTCCCATCATATTTTTGTAAAGCTTTTCCCCAAACTTCTGGGAGGGTGAAACGCAACTGGGAATGAGTAATCAACTGCGGGGCATGAAATTCTACAGGAATAAAATTCATCGGTGGCGAACCAATGAATTCTGCGACAAAAAGATTGGCAGGACGGTTGTAAAGTTCTAAGGGAGAAGCGACTTGCTGAATTTTACCCTCAGACATTATCGCAATGCGATCGCCCATTGTCATCGCTTCAGTTTGATCGTGGGTAACATAAATCGTCGTTGTTCCCAGTTGGCGCTGCAATTTGACAATTTGAGCGCGGGTTTCCGCCCGCAGTTTGGCATCTAAATTAGAAAGCGGCTCATCCATTAAGAATACTTGGGGGTCACGCGCGATCGCACGTCCCAATGCAACCCGTTGTCTTTGTCCCCCAGATAGCTGTTTGGGTAAGCGATTCAGCAATGTTTCAATTTGTAACAGTCGAGCAACACTACGCACCTGTTCATTCACTGCCCGTTCTTTGTCAGAAATGTAGCGCAGTCCTTTAGGTAACTTTCTGGTCGCCCCTACAAAAAGATTTTCCGCCCACGCCTGAAGATATTGAGACGAGGAAGTATTTTCTCCCCCTGCTTCCCCTGCTT
>NZ_NOLI01000106.1:0-28058 GCF_002245975.1 Nostoc sp. 'Peltigera membranacea cyanobiont' 213
GTGGTGTAGGGTGCGGTAACAATCTTTGAGACGTCAATCATTACTTTTCAAACATCATCTTATACATGGCTCATCTTCATACAGAATTGGTATTAGATTTGAATTATTTCTTTTTCATCCTCTTGTGCTATGGATAAAGGCTTTTGTGTAATTTTAGCGATAATTAATTGCTCATCAATGGCTAATGCTAGTTGTTGAATATTTGTTGTTTCCACTAATAATTGGCGCATGGGAATGTTAACTTGGAATTGATTTTGTAAGTGATTCTTCAACTGCACGAGTTTGAGCGAATCTATTCCTAATTCAAAGAAATTATTCTGTATTCCCACAGCTTCAATTTGCAGCATTTGTTGGACAAATTCAGCGATTGTTTTTTCGGTTTCAGTTTGCGGATAAACTAAAGTTGCTGATTTGGCTGTTGCGAGATTGGGAGTGGGTAAAGCTTTTTTATCTATTTTTCCGTTGGGGGTTAGAGGTAAGGTGTCAATGAGAATATATTCAGCAGGTATCATGTATTGTGGAAGTTTATGCTGTAGATATTCTCGGAATTGGGTAGAATTTGATTTGGCAGTTTGAGGATTTTTAACTAATGACCATTGCTGAGAATCTGTTGGGTCTATTTTTCCACCAACAAAGCTATAAAGGAGAATTTGATTGGCTTCTAATTGAAATAAATCTTGAATTGGTGGAAATTCTAAATACCCAAGGGGACAAAGACCAATTTCTTGGGTTGATGCGCTGTTCATGAGTAATTGTCCGATGTGTCCTGCTTCTAAAAGACAGAAGTCTCTAGCGATTTCTCCATACATCGGTGCGATCGCACTTAGTTTCCCAATCAAATATATCGCAAAAGCGGATTGTTCAAAAAGTGGTTGATTCTCAAGGTAAACGCTGCTGTCTATTTCCTTGGTGCTGTGGAGTAAGATTAAATTGTGGTCGCTGGGATGATAATAATATATTCCGGCGGGAAGGGTTTCGATGCTGTTGGGTTTGATGAATAAGTAAGTTTGTACGGGATAAAGACTCCCAGCAGAAGGATAGCGATATTTGGGGAGGGGATAATCACCCACTTGCATTTGCTGGAGACAGTTAAGAAATTTGCTAAATTGTTCTAGGGATATCTGTTGCGGTAGAAATTGTCTGTAACTTTGGCGTTCTAGATAAGGTGTTTGCTCAAGTTCAGATTTGGGTAAGTGAATAGTAATTGGGGATGATTCTGATTTGCGGATTCCTGGTTGCTGGAGTTTAAATTCGATGCGTTCTCCAGCGTCGGTTAATACTCCTGGTTGTTGAGTTGGTTGGTAAGCTTCCCCTAAATTGGGAGTTGGTGTATCGCTAACGATATAAGCAACTAATTGTTGTGTTTGTTCTACTGTGGTGACTACTGCTTGTTTGACAGTGGGATGCTGTTTTAATATTTCTTCAATTTCACCAAGTTCAATGCGATAACCGTTGATTTTGACTTGAAAATCTTCTCTTCCTAAAAATTCTATATTCCCATCGGGTAAATAGCGTCCCAAGTCACCTGTTTTATATAATTTTTCTTTGGTAACTGGATGAGTAATGAAGTTAGCATTTGTCTTTTCTTCATCTTTCCAGTAACCTTTTGCTAAACCGACTCCACCAATATATAGTTGTCCCGTCACCCAAACAGGAGTCTGCTGCAAATTATGATTGAATACATATACTTGTTGATTATCGAGTGGTTTTCCGTAGGGAATACTTTTCCAGTTAGGATCGACTTGGGTAATTGGATAGTAAATTGACCAAATTGAAGCTTCTGTTGCTCCTCCCAAACTCACAACTTGGATATTTGACCACAATTTTTGAATTTGATTTGGTAAATTGAGAGGTAGCCAATCTCCACTCAACAAAGCTAAACGCAGAGATGAAGGTTGTTGTGGTTGGTAGGTAAGATATTCTACCAACATTTGCATCAAAGCTGGAACTGAGTTCCACAGGGTAATTTGCTGAGATACTATTAACTCTAACCAGTGTGCGGGATCTTTGGTTTGCTCTGCTGAGGGAATAACTATTGTTCCTCCCGCCGCTAATATCCCGAAGATGTCATAAACTGAGAGGTCGAAGTTTAATGCTGATAAAGCTAAGATGCGATCGCCTGATTTAATTCCAAAGCGTCGATTGATATCCAAAATGGTATTCACCGCACCCCGATGATCGATCGCTACCCCTTTGGGTGAACCCGTAGAACCGGAAGTGTAGATGATGTAAGCTAAATCATCGGGAGTTTGGACTAGTTTTATATCTTTCCCATCTCCTCCAAGTTGACTTTCCACACATACTTGTTGAACACCTGATGGCAAAGATAGGTGAAGATGAGGTTGAGTGACAATTAATTTAACTTGTCCTTGGGTGAGTAAATACCATTGTCGTTCTGCTGGTAATTCGGGATCGATGGGGAGATAAGCCGCACCAGAGATTAAAATTCCTAGTACAGCAACAATTTGCTCCCAACCTTTTTTCATGACAATGGCGATTGCCTCTGGCACAGCGCTCCGCGCTATCGCATTGTCGCTACTTGCTCCCAATTCTCGCAGTTGAGATGCCAATTGCAGAGCGTGTTGGTATAATTCCTGATAAGTTAGGGTACGCTCTGGGGTAATGACTGCTGGAGAATCAGCTTGGATCTGCACTTGCTTAATAAACAAACTGTGCAAAGTATCCTCAGAAATGGGTGCGGTGGGATAATTTGCAATTGTAGGTTGTTGTAATTCTCCCTGAATCTTGCTCCAAATAGAATCTGAGGTAATTAGTTGTTGAAGCAAATCGCAGTAAGCAGCAAACATATCATCCAGCAAACCTGGGGGGAAAAGTTCTTCCACCGCATCCCAGTTAAATATTAAAGTTCCGTTTTGCTCTCTAAGTTGATTATCTAACCAAACTTGCGGGGTTTGACTGATACTATAAACGAGTTCGCCTAACTGACTTAATATTGATGTATCCTGACCAAGTGATTCTAAACCTAGTGTACTAGTAAATATCACTGGCATAAATTGGTAACTTTGGCGTTGACGGCTAAGTTCTCGCTGTACCTGCAAACCACTGACATAACCGTGATCTAAATCTTGCCACAGTTGTTGCTGTAATTGTTGAGCGTGGTTGCTAAAGCTTTGAGGAACTGAGCGATCGACTTCCAAAAGTGTCAAAGATGTAAAGTCTCCGACAATCTCATTGACTTGGGGATGTAAAGGTAAACGCTTAAACAGGGTGAGATTAATCGTAAACTTAGGATTTTTGCTCCATTGACTGAGGACTTCTGCAAAAGCAGCTAGTAAAACTCCAGAAGGAGTTAAGTTAAATTGTTGAGCGCGATTTTGTAATTTGCGCCATTGTTCTGGAGACAGTTGAGAACTGCGACGTTGAAACCGAGGATTGGTAATGGAATTGGGATTTTTCGCTAGGGGTAATTCTGGTGCTGGTGGTAAGGTATCTAGTCGGTTAAACCAATATTCTTGAGAACGTTGATATTGGGGTGTATTTTTTAAAGTTGATTCCCCAAGCACGTAATCGCGGAAGGAAAGTTCTAAGGGTGGTAATACAAACTCAGAATTATTATATAAATCTAACCACTCCCGCATCAGCATAAACACACTCCAAGCATCAGCAATCAAAGCATCAAAACTCAGGTGGAGTCTGGTTCGCTGTTCATCTATGGGTGTAGCTCGAATTCTAAATAAAGGCCATTGATCCGCAGGTAAGACTTCATGGGACATCTGCTCACGCATCACCTCTAAATCTTGCAAATCCAAAACTTCGATTTCATAAGCCGGTACTGTTGTCAGAATTTGCTGTTGACCATCTGGTAAAATAACAGCACGCAACATATCGTGACGCAAAATGAGTTTTTGCCAAGCTAGATTTAATCTTGTTAAATTTAAGCGATCGCAATCTAATTCTAAATAACCATGAGCAGCAATATTTCCCAATTCAAAAGCTTCATTGCGTCCTAACCAATAAGCTTGTTGAATATCGGTGAGGGGAAAAGGTTGATATAGCTGTTCTGGATTTGGGACAATTGTTGGTAAATCAACTGAAGATTCTGTCTTTGTAAAAGATGTTAGTGCTTCACTCAATCCAGCCACAGTGGGAGATACTAACAAAGAGCGTAGCGGTAACTCAATATTTAAGGTTTGTTTTAATCGAGCAATAACTTGAGTCGCAAGTAGGGAATGTCCCCCCAATTCAAAAAAGTTATCGTGAATCCCTACTTGTTTGAGTCCCAAAACAGCAGCGATAATATTAGCGATCGCTTCTTCCGTTGCTGTGCGCGGTGGAACAAACTCTATTTCTCGATTCTGTTCTATATCTGGAATTGGTAAAGCACGCCGATCTACTTTACCATTGGGTGTTAAAGGTAAAGTTTCCAGAATGGCGATCGCAGCTGGAATCATATAATCAGGTAACTTCTGTTTGAGAAAGTTACGCAATTCACTAGTTGTTAATGATTGCTGCCCCGAAACAATATATGCAACTATAGATTTATTGTCGATTTGCAGTTCTCGAACCATCACCACTGCTGCTTGTACTTGCGGATGACTACTCAAAACAGCTTCAATTTCCCCTAGTTCAATTCGGAAACCCCGAATCTTCACTTGATCGTCAATTCGACCGAGTAATTCAATATTACCGTCAGGAAGATAACGCGCTAAATCTCCCGTTTTGTACAAAATAAAGTTGTGAGGAGAATAGGGGATAAATTTCTCTTTAGTTAAATCAGGACGATTTAAATAACCTTGAGCTAAACCAGCACCACCAATATATAATTCACCCGCAACCCCAATGGGAACTAATTGCAGATATCGATCTAAAATATAAACTTGCGTGTTCGCAAATGGACGACCAATAGGAACCAACCCACTTCCTAATTTCCCAATCCCCAATTCAAAATAAGTGCTATCAATACACGCTTCCGTTACCCCATAGGAATTAATCAAACGTGTCTGCTCACCACAAAAACGCTGAAATTCTTGATATTCTTGGACATATAAACTATCTGAACCGACTACCAACAATTTCATAAAGTGGAGATTTTGCTGAGTTCTTTGCAAATACTCAACCAAGTTTCTCAACACAGCTGGAACAAACTCAGCACTATCAATTTTCTCTACAAGCATTAGTTTATACAGCTTGCCCGGTTCCAACAGCCACTCACGCGGACATAAAACCAACTTAGCAGCACTACAAAGAGCGCGAATTACATCCCCTGAAAACACATCAAATGCAAAACTCGCCATTTGCAAATGACTAGTCAAAGACTGGAGTTGATAAGCTTTTTCCCAAGCATAAAACGCATTTACTAAACTGCGATGAGCGATCGCCACTCCCTTAGATTTACCTGTAGAACCTGATGTGTAAATCACGTAGGCTAAATCTTGAGATGTAGTATTAATTACTAGATTCTCTTCACTTTCCTGGGAAATATCTTCCCAATCTCGATCTAAACAAACTACAGCTAATTCCTCAATTGCTATACTCGCTACTAATTTTTGTTGAGTCAGCAATATCGATACTTGAGAATCACGCAGCATGAAGCTCAAACGTTCTTCTGGATACGCAGGATCTAAAGGTAGATAAGCTCCACCTGCTTTCAGAACTCCTAATAATGCAATAATCATTTCTAGGGAACGTTCGACACAAATTCCCACAAGCTGATTTTTACCTATTCCCAAAGAACGCAGGTAGTGTGCGAGTTGATTGGCTTTGCTGTTTAATTGTTGATAAGTTAGTTGCTGTTCTTGAAATACCACCGCAACAGCGTTTGGTTGCTGCTTCACACAGTTCTCAAACAACTGATGAATGACTCTATCTTGGGGATAATCAACTTGGTTGTTGTTCCACTTCCACAACAAATGATTTTCTTCAGCTTCCGTTAGCAGAGGTAAGGAAGCAATTTGCTGTTGGGGATTAGCAATAATCCCTGGGAGTAAAGTTTGAAAATGATTCGCTATTCTGGTAATTGTCGTGGCATCAAATAAATCGGTGTTGTATCTTAAGATACCAATTAATGATTCAGTCGTTTCCATCATGTCGAACACTAAATCATTCTGTCCTTCCTGCTGGGGAATCACAAAAGGTTCTAAAGTTAACCCACCCCAATCTTCTCTAATTTGGGTTTTATCAGATACAGATAATTCATAATCTTGAGCAATTTCACTTACCTTAAACAAGTTAAAAGAAACGCGAAAAAGACCAGGAAGACTCGGATCGCGGTTGAGTTGCGATCGCTCAATTAGTAAAGTAGAGGGATAATCTTGATGAGCGATCGCATCCAATACAGTTTGGCGGACTTGAGTTAAAAGCTGAGAAAATGTCGGATTTCCAGCCAGATTTACCCGCAAAGCCAGCATATTCACGAAAAAACCCACAGTTTCCGCAAATTCCGGCTGACTTCTCCCCTCAATAGGCGCACCCACAATTATATCTTCCTCACCTGACAAGCGATAAAGCAACACTTGAAAGGCGGTTAACAAAGTCATATAAAGGGTTGCTCCTTGAGCTTTCGCCATTCCTCGCAGCACAGAAGTCAACTCTTGATTCAACTCAAAAGTATGGGAAGCTCCCCGATAGCTTTGAATTGGTGGTCGCGGTCGATCTGTTGGTAATTTTAAGATGGGTAACTCACCCGCTAATTGTTCGCGCCAGTAATTCCACAGTTCATCGCCCACAGAACTTGCTAAAATATTTCTCTGCCACTGTACAAAGTCTTGATATTGGTACTTAATAGCAGGTAAAGATATGACTCGACCTGTATTTTCTGCTTCGTAGAGCGATCGCAACTCATCAAGAATAATTCCCAGGGAAAAACCATCAATAACAATATGATGTATTGTTAGTAATATTACATAATTATCTTCAGAATAAGTAAATAAGTTTACCCGCAATAAATTACCCTTTTCCAAATTAAAGGGACGCTGATATGCTGCTATTACTTGGCTTGTCAACTCATCTTCATTCCAAACTGAAGCGTCAATATTTTCAAAATCAACTTCTTGGTATTCATGAACCTGTTGAAAAGGTTCGCCATCTTTTTGTGCAAATGTTGTGCGGAGAGTTGGATGACGATTTACTAACTTCTGAAACGCTTGTTGTAAAGCCGGAATATTTAAATGGGAGCAGATGCGAGCTGTAAAAGCAACATTATAAGCTGCACTTGTGGGTGCAAGTTTATACAAAAACCATAGACCTTGCTGACCATGAGTCAGGGGATAGGATTTAGAAGTATGAAAACCTTGGCGCAGTAAATCGATAATTTCTGTTTTATGCTGCTTAATTTGATTTAAAACTGTGGAAGTTAATACTTCTTTACGACCACGATAACGCAGTTTACTATCTTCCATCCACAATTCTATATTCTGTTGCGAGAGTTGTGTGAGAAACTCAACTAAATTCATAATTCTCCTTCCAACCACTCATCATCATTTTTTATTTTTGAGTCAGCATTTTCACTCAAATCATTGACTAATATTGCTAAATTTGCAACATTAGTATCCTCTAGGAATTTTACTGCTGGAATATCTAATTCCAAGTCTTTTCTAAACTTATTTCTGAGTTTGACAGCAATTAATGAATCAAGCCCTAAATAATTTAAAGACATTTCCACATCCAATTCAGATGCGTTTATCCCAATTGCTTTAGATATTTCGTCTTGAATATAAGTTGTGAAAAATGCGATTTTAGACATGCTACTTAAGCAAAACAATGTTCTTATTTGCGTTCTCTTCTCTGCGCCTAGAGCGTGAAAAAATGGATTAATTAGAGTTAAACTATTGCGGAGAATTTACAATAGCTAATTTCACATTACCACTGCAATTACCATCTTTATCATCCCAATAACGACATTTAGTAACTATATACATCATCCCAGATTTAATCCGAATATTAGTAAACTCAATCTCACCCCAAAACTGAGAAGACTGCATAGCACGTCGAAAGGAACTTTCAAAATTCACAATATAGACATCCGGTAGCTGTTTATTCCAATAATCTGCCATAGTCCACGACTGAAATGATGCCATCAGTCTTTCTTTTACAGATTTAGCTATGACATAATACATCATTTGGTTGTAGCAAATATTGAACTCTACTGAATTAAAATGACCAGTGTCATCGATATAACATGATTCTGAAATCGAGAATTCACATCGTCCGATTACACGTCCCCCATGCTGAGGATCGCCCTCTTTAGTTATTTCAGCAAATTTAAGATACTGACAATGAGCTTTATAAGGTTTGAGGACTTGTGTTAGTAAGACATCATCATTATTGAAGTGGATGCTATTTTTTTGGGCGTTTTGTTGACTTGAATCTTGAAATTTTAACATGATATTTTATCCTAGTTAAATGACTGTTTTGGTGGATGTTGCGGATTGAGAATGTCGATTTAACTCACGCAGAGAGTAAGAGTTGAGAAGAGTTAATTTTTAAATTTCAAATTCAACTACGCCTTTTGGTGAGATGTTTTAAATGCAGTGAGAATACAATTGCTCTATAACTGATAAAATGGATAGCTATCGTGCAAGGTCAATCGAAATGTGACCGCTGGTTCCAAATTTGCAGCATAGTGAGCGCAATGGACTAAAGAGCGATTATCCCAAATCCGCACATCCCCTAATTCAAATTCATGGTGTTCGATTAATGGATATTTAAAACTTTTGTCTAACTGACCGGAATGAGTCAACAACCTTTGGAGAACATTTATATCTTGCGGTTTTCCCTCTGAATCATCTATGCGATAAGTAAACCCCTCGGTAATGTAGAGGATGGTTTCTCCTGTAATGGGATGAATAAAGGTCGTTGGATGCTTTGCGGGAGGAGTGACTCGTTCAATCTCGTCTAATATTTCTGAAATTGGACGATAAACATCTTCAGGACGAATTTTAAAAAAACGTCTGACACTGTGATAACAACTCGACTGATTGGCAAAGGATTTCAGATCATCTGGTAAACTTTGATATACTTTGGACATATTAATAAAGTAAGTCCCACGCTCCTTACTAGGAAGGATCTGAGGATATACCATTGAAAATGCAAATGGCCTCGGCATAAACGCATAATCAGCGTGCCAAAATTTCCCAGTCTTGGGAACTCCAACTTGCTGACCATTGTCAGAAACATTGGAGGAAACAAAAATCTCTTCCCTTTCTGGATGGTGATACATTGGCTGATAGTATTTTTCTATCTCCCCAAGACGATACCCAAAATCACAATACTGATGAGGTGATAAATCTTGCTCCTTGAGTACAACAATTTTGTATTCATATATCAGTTGCTTAAGATCCTCAATATCTCTATTTGAAGCAGTTTTATGATTAAAGTCATAAACAACAACTCCCATTCGCTGATTGTCTTGATATTGAACTTTCATAGTTTTCTCACTCGCTATATAGCTTTTATTTGATTATTTAATTTTGGCGAAGTTAGGTAAATTTCCTGTTCCCCGTTCCCTGTTCCCTATTCCCTGTCTTCACGGGAAAGTTAATAAATCAAACTGGATTTATATAGTTAACTAATCTTACGTACTGATGGATTTGCTGCCAAACAAAGACTTGTAATTAGCATGATGCTACCTGCAACAGTAAACATAATTGTCAGATTTAAATTAACTAAGAAACCAGCTAAAGCAAAGGAAATAGGAGCAACACCAAAAGCAGAAAACATTCCCAAACTCATAACTCTTCCTAACATTTCAGGTTGGGTTTGTTTCTGAATCCAAGTAATTCCTACCACAGTAAAAACACAACTGCAAAATCCCAGGACTGCAATTGTGATACTAGCTAGTCCTATATTGCCAATAAAGCCAAGTAAAAATAAACCAAAGCCTTGAACACTCGCAATAGTCAGCAGTAAAACTCCGATGTTGGGAAGATTTTTGACAAATTGAGGTGTGAGTGTCCCAATTAACCCACCACCACCCCAAGCTGATTGCAATATTCCTAAAGCCACTGCACCACCGGGGAAGCGACTATGAGCTAGTGAAGTCATCCCAACTTGTAATGGCCCAATAAATAGAAAATTTAGGATTACCATTACCAGCAAAAAGATTCTTAGAGGCTGATTGTGCCATGCGTAGTAAAATCCCTCACGGATACCAGCAATCAAACTAATAGTTTTTTTAGTTGACGTAGAATTTTGATTTAATTCCCCATTCAATACTGTTGCTGTTGTTCCCTTCATCAGCAAAAGCGTCATAGTTGTGATGGCGAAAGTTATCCCATCAATGACAAATGCTACTTCAATACCAGCAGTTGCAATCAGCAAACCACCCAAAGCCGGCCCAATTAGCAAAATCAGTTGGGAAGTTCCTTGGCTCAAGGTATTACTTGCTATTAACTGATCTTTTGATACCAGACTGGGGATAATTGATTTAGATGCAGGTATAAAAAAGCCATCAAATATGCCGAAGCCCGCAGCAAAAAAGTAAATATGCCATAGTTGAGTCATTTTCAACGCAACGATGGTTGCAAATAAAACGACTAGTAACCAACGTAAAGCATTGGAAACCAACATCACTAATCGTGGTGAAAAGCGATCGCTCACCACACCACCAAACAGCATCAAAACAGCACGGGGAATCGCTGCACTCATTAACACAGTACCTAACGTGATCCCAGAGTTAGTTAACTGTATTGTTAACCAAGGCAATGCAACGATATAAAATTGATCGCCTAGAAGCGAAACAGTCTCACCAATGTACAGAAGTAAGAAGTTGCGTACAGTTAGCGGTTTCCAAAGTGGAACTTGAGAATTGGTCATTAGAACGATTTGAAAAAAACAAACCATCTGAAGTAATGTAAAATTATTGGAATCTAGTTCGTAGTAAGGACTTCAGTCCTTATTTGAGGACTAAAGTCCTCACTACAAACCTTTAATTCACACGACGTTCATACCCTTGCCAATATTTCTCCCGAATCTTGGCCTTTTGCAATTTACCACTAGGCGTTCTTGGCAAAGATTCAGTAAATTCAACGCTTCTCGGTAACTTAAAATCAGCAATTTTACCCCGGACAAAATTAATAATATCTAGTGCGGTTGCTTTCATTCCTGTTTTTAAAACCACGATCGCTTTGATTGCTTCTCCAAAATCTTCATCTGGAACACCGATGACTGCTACCTCTCTGATGGCTGGATGTTCGTATAAAATATTTTCAATTTCTGCTGGATAGACATTTTCACCACCATAAAGAATCATGTCTTTAAAGCGATCGCAAATGTAAATGTAACCTTCTTCGTCAAAATAACCTGCATCACCAGTATGAATCCAGCCATCTACTAAAGTTTTTGCTGTAGCTTCAGGTAATTTCCAATAACCAATCATATTTGCAGGAGATTTGATACAAACTTCACCCACTTGAGAGCAAGATAGTTCTTTACCTTCACTGTTGATGATGGCTATCGATACACCAGGAAAGGGTTTACCCGCAGCTTTGAGGATGTTTTTATTTGTAGATGTATGAGCTTGTGCAGGTAAAGAGACAGCACAATTGCCAGTTTCCGTCATTCCATATATCTGCACAAAATTACAACCAAATGTGGCGATCGCACTTTTGAGTGATGATTCGGCTATGGGAGAACCCCCATAAATAATGTATTCTAGTGATGAAAAATCTGTTTTTTGGCATAATGGTTCGTTCAACAGAGCTTGAATCATGGCTGGAACCATAAATGTCTTAGTGATGCGGTACTTTTCAATCGCTTCGAGAACTTCAACGCCGATAAAATTTTCTAAGACAATATTTTCTGCTCCTGATGCTAAACCACGAATAGCCCACCAGAGACTCCCGATATGGAATAAAGATAAGGTAAGCAAACTTTTGTCAGTTTCGTTCCAATTTATCCAGGTTTCGCCTCGTTGAGCAAATTCTTTGGCGATCGCAAAAAAACTGTAATGTCCTAGTTGGACACCTTTAGGTCTTCCAGTAGTGCCACTAGTATACATTTGTACGGCTACATCATTGGCTGCAACAGCAACATTTGGTGGAGCGTCACTATGTTCCTGAGACCAGATATCGTAACTCAGGCAATTGCCGTCAATTTCTTCTAAGGGAATAATGGTTTTAACACCATCAATCTCATTTCTAATCGATTCTATTAACTGATAAAATTCCGCCCCAACAAAAAGAATTTCAACATTAGCATCTCTGAGAATATAGCTGATTTCCGCAGCAGCTAAACGCCAATTAATCGGTACAAAAACAACTTTTATTTTGCAACAAGCAAATAAAATTTCATACGTCTTAAGTGAATCTTTAGCTAAAAATGCTACTCGTGTACCTGCTTGAATTCCTTGGGTTAATAGTGAATTTGCGACCTGATTACTTCTTTGATCTAATTGTATATAGGTAAGTGACTTATTCTTGAATATCAATGCCCTAGCATCTGGAAATTGAGATGCTTGCACACGCGGTAAATCTGCTAACGTTGTTATTTTACTGTTATACATCATCGACATTTCTCAGAAAATTGCTCAGGTTTTTTTGTGCAGTCGTAACAAGCTATGTGAATCTATTATTAGCAGCCGTATAAAGTAAAGATTTTGCTTTTTTTATTCAGATACTCAACTAAGTTCCGCAAATTGACTGAATAAGTTCTGCGCTTTTAACTTTCATCTACTACATTATTCTACACACATTTTTCAGCTTTAAAGCTACTTTTGTGTGCATACTATCAACTATTTTCTATCTATTTTTCTACTAAAATTACCAAATTAGAACACTAAAATTGTCTAATAATTTCACTGCTTTCATTTCATTTTTAAAATCCTATAGCTTAAGCTAATACAGATTTTAGAGTATTGTCAATCTAAAATCTGTTTACCATAATGAGTATAAAGTACTACATATTAGCTTTAACTATTTGATTTTTTTCTTCAAATTAATTAGAAGTTAAAAAATATACTCTCACTAGATATCAAGCCCAACGCATCTAAAGTATAATAATCCCTTAATAGCAAGGGTTTAGGCGGTTTAAAATTTAGGTTGTTTTTTCATCAATATCCTTGTCCAGCAAAAGTTTCAGAGATTAGGTACGTTGTTTATAATCTGTTTTCAAGCTTTAATACGTAGAAAAAAAACTATGGTATTAAATAGCACTATTTATCGCTAGCGTATTTATTGATAATTAATCTCATATATTTTTATTTTAATATAGAAGAATTTTGATATTTGACAATAAGTCAAATTAATCTTAAATGCTTGTTGATTAAGAGTTTTGAAAGTATATCAATCAACTAGTTTCGACCATAAGAATAATTAATCAATAAGTAATTTTCCAGCTAGAACGCGATTTAGAAGTTTGACAGTTTGTCATTTGACACATTTACCACAAAGCTAAACAATTTAGCATATAAACGCTTTAGTCGATTTGCTACTAAAAGCTTTAATTTGTCAACTTTTATTGACAATTTGAGATTAATTTTTGATATGAGGATTGAATGAGGAAACTGTATCTACTGGGAAATTTAGGACTAGCTATCATACTTACCATATTTATAAATCAACAAGCTTTTGCTGTCACAAAAGAAGATCAAATTCCCCAACTTTCAGATATTAAGCTTCCTCACACAAGTGTCAAGGAGTGGCTAGCTCAACAAGAGCAGTCTAATATTCTAGTAACAGGGATAAAGTTGAATCAAACGGCTAGTGGGTTGGAAGTTGTTTTAGAAACATCTGCATCTGACAAGCTGCAAGCCACAACTAAAATAGAAGGTAATAGCTTTATTGCAAATATTCCCAATGCACAACTGCGTTTAGCAAGTGGTAATACCTTCCGTCAAGAAAAGCCAGTTGCGGGAATTACGGAAGTCTTGGCGGCAAATCAGGATGCAAATAGTATCCAAATTACTGTAGTGGGGACAACACAAACTCCAAAAGTCGAACTATTTGACAGCGATGAAGGTTTAGTTTTAGGGGTGACACCAACAACACCTGAAACTCAACCATCAGCCTATAGCCAAAAACCTAATGAACCAGATATTGAACTAACTGTTACCGCCCAAAAACGGCCGGAAAATGCACAGAATGTACCCATTAGTGTTACGGTAATACCTCGTCAGGAAATAGAAGATGCTCAAATCGGTTCTTTGATTGATATTGCCAATCAAACGCCTAACTTTAACTTTCTTCCCACATCTTCCGGCGGTACAGAGTTTAGTAATTATAGTTTGCGGGGTTTGAACAATCAAAATTTTCTTACTGCTCAGGATAGCGTAGCCTTTTACATCGATGATATTCCAATTGACTATAACGGCTTTCTAGACTTGGCTTTACTCGATCTAGAACAAATAGAAGTGCTAAGAGGCCCTCAAAGTACGCTATATGGCCGAAATAGTTCTGGTGGGGTCGTCAATATCATTTCCAGACAAGCAACGCCAGAACCAGAAACACGAATTAGTGCAAGTTATGGTAGATATAACAGCCGCCAATTCCAGTTCTCTCTCAACGATGCTTTGGTTGACGATAAACTATCACTGCGAATTGCCGGAGCTTACAGAGGACAGGATGGATTTATTAGGAACCTAGCCACAGGTAATGAAATAGGCGAGCGATCGCGCCTAGCTGCACGAGCGCAACTTTTGTGGACACCTACACCGGATTGGACAGTATCTTTTAATAGCTATAACAGCTTTACAGATGATGGTAATCCAACCTACAACAAGTTAAATCCTTCTGACCCATTCGAGGTTAATTTACAAACTGAAGGATACAATAAGCTAGATACAAATACCCAAGCTTTAAAAATCGGTTACAACGGCGAGGGTTTCCGAGCCACATCCATCACCGCACGTCGTTTTACCCATCAAGAAAACGTTGTTCCAGGAAGCACAGGAGCGGTACAAATTATTGATGGTATTGACTCCACATTATTGACGCAAGAATTACGTTTCCAATCTCCAGAAACGGCAAAGCATTTTCAATGGTTGTTAGGTAGTTACTACGAATCTCGTGACTTTAACGTTGGCGATGCTCAAACCGACTTTCCTGGATTTGGAAGATTTAGACGTACTGGAGACGATTATCGTCAAACCTATGCGGTATTTGGACAAGTAGATTACCAACTTATAGAACCATTAACTGTATTTGCTGGTTTACGTTACGAATCTAGTGATGCATCTTCAGATAGTACTTATGATTTAGTAAACGCTGACGGAACTCTAACTCCCCAGCGTCCGGCATTTAACAATGAAAAAGTCAGCAACAATGAATTGATTCCCCGCTTCGGTTTGAAATATCAATTCAATCCTAATTTAATGGGATACGTAACTATTGCCAAAGGTTATAGACCGGGTGGATTAAACTATCGCGCCAATAGCGAAGCAGAACTTCGATTTGGGGAAGAAAAAACCTGGAGTTATGAAGTCGGTTTGAAATCTTCTTGGTTGAGCGATCGTTTAATTGCCAACCTATCAGTCTTTCACAATGATGTAAATAACTATCAAGTTTTGCAATATGACGAGAGTGGGTTTTTTGGCAGAGTTAGCAATGTTGACCTTAAAGCCACAGGAGTAGAATTTGAACTGAAAGCCAAACCAGCTAAGAGATTCGATTTAACTGCATCAGTTGGTTATGTAGATAGTATATACAAAAACTACCTAAATTCCGATACAGGTGTAGACCTAAGCAATAATCAAGTTCCCCTATCCCCACAATTTACCTATAATTTAGCTGCTCAATATCGCAGTCCGGGAGGCTTATTTGCTCGTGCAGAATTGCGTGGTTATGGGATTACCTATTTTGATGATGCGAACCAAATCAAGCAAGAACCGTATGCTTTAGTAAATGCCCGCATTGGTTATGAAGCTGAGAAATATGGCATTTATTTATATGCAAATAACTTGTTTGATACTCGCTACATCACCTCTGGATACTTGTTTCCAGTACCGGATGGAACCGCAGGATTTGGCGATCCCGTGACCTATGGCGTGCAAGTTAAAGCTAATTTTTAGTTTAATTGTTGTAGCGTTGGGAAAAATTATCTTTCCTGTCGCTATTTTTGATTTTTTATCCTCTGCACATCGCCATGCTTGCTAAATTAATCCTACTCGCCGCGCTTTATACTACTCAATTCATTCCCACAACCTTTTTTATCCAAACCGTACCTGTTTTTATGCGACAACAAAATATGTCGCTGGATGCTATCGGGTTGTTAAGTTTTCTCATTCTTCCCTCAGCGTTAAAATTTCTGTGGTCGCCTTTTATTGACCGCTACCGTTTGCCAAAGTTAGGACATTATCGCGGTTGGATTATCTGTTTTCAACTTTTGTTAGCACTTGTAACATTTGGATGTGGATTTATTGATATTCAAGAGAATTTCAATATCTTAGTTTTTTGCATGTTTCTCGCTTTTTTATTCTCCGCCAGCCAAGACATTGCTACTGATGCGTTAGCAGTAAATTTACTCGAACCGCGAGAAAGAGGATTAGGAAACGCTATTCAAGCTGGGGGAAATGTTTTTGGCGCTATTATTGGTGGAGGTGGAGCGCTGATTTTACTAGATAGAATCGGCTGGCGGTATAGCTTGATAATTATGTCAGTCGTAATTTTATTGACTTTGATTCCAATACTACTGTATCAAGAACAAGTTAGTAAGAAATCTCAGAAATCGAACTTTTTTAAATCTTATTTTCAACCTTTTATCAACTTTCTCTCGCGTCCCAAAGCATTACCGTGGCTTTTCGTAGTATTGCTATATATGGGAGGCGAAATGATGTCAGGTACAATGCTTCGTCCACTTTTTGTTGATAGAGGTTTGTCGCTCTCAGATATTGGCTTAATGTTGGGTATTGTCAGTTACAGTGTCCGTATTGTTAGTGCTTTGATTGCAGGAGTTTTGATTACCCACTTGGGAAGATTACGTTCTCTAGCTCTATTTGGCTTTGCTGCTAGCATGGTGACACTTTTGTATATCATACCTGCAATTGGTATCAGTAGTTTACCTGTGCTGTATGCTGTGAGTATAACAGTCAATGCAGCCCAAAGTATGGCATATACTGCATTGCTAAGTGCCATGATGGATAAATGCGAACCTGCAACAGCCGCTACTGATTATACATTTCAGGTGTCAGTAGTATACATTGGCGGAATTGCTGCTTCAGTTCTGAGTGGTGCGATCGCTAGTTCTACCGGATATACGTTTATGTTTATCATTAGTGCAGCCTTGAGTTTATTGAGCGTATTACTAATAACTAACTTGCGGGCATAGAAGCAACACATTCCCAAGGTATACAGCCCTCTCGCTACATCGGATTGGTTAAAAACCCTGACCAAAGTCCTACTAATCATGTTCTTTAAATTGTCAGAGGCGATTCTCCCACAAGAGACGCTACGCGAAGGTTACGGTATCTTCGATTTCTTTAGTACGAATAACCGTAATTTTTATTCGTGTCAAGTGCTTGCAAAAAATATTTACATATTGTTATATTTGGTTACATAAGCAAGTAAAGGAAAAAAGACATGACAAGCAAAGGTTTTACCATGAACGAACTTGGTCAACTCAACAACTTTGCAATCGAACCAAAAGTTTATGTAGACCAAACTCCAAGAGTTGGCTTTACTGAGTATGCTGAAAAACTAAATGGTCGTTTGGCAATGATTGGCTTCGTCTCACTCATCGCTGTAGAAGTAATCACTGGACACGGACTGATTGGATGGCTGACAAGCCTGTAGATAATTTTAACTATTCAAAAATTTCATTCAATTAACGCATAGAACATTAAGCAAGGAAATTTATGAGAACTGATTTTGATTTCCCTAAAAAGGATTTAATTGGCCCCGTTGTTTTTCGACCTGATTTCACCAATTTTGAAAAAATCAATCTCAACCAAGCTTGGTCATTGTTTTTTACCGCAGGTCAAGACGACAAAGCACTGGGACAAGAAATTGAATTGGGCAAGTTTTTCACTAACTTTTTAATTGCTGTAGGAGTAACAGGAACTCTTTGGGCAATTTTCTTCAGCAACTTGGGATAAGCAGTTGTGTAAGCGTGTTCAATTGAATAAATTCACTTGAAGTCTTGGTTATGACAACCAAGACTTCTTTAATGTCATGAAATCTTCAAATAAGAGTGACTGTTAACTAAAACTTGATCTTGTATTATTTTCCTTATTATGCTATATAATGGGTCGATTAGTCGGTTCTGATGGTGAGCAGCCATCAGGCGCAAGGGGGAAAGTTCGGTGTGAATCCGGCGCTGTCCCGCAGCTGTAATGAGATTGTGTTCAAAACAAGTCTCAAAGTCAGAATACCCGCCGATGTTAACATGCCTAAAAAATCTGCGAGGTACAGATGTGACAAAATTTTCTCCGGTCAGAGTTCAGATTATACCATCCATCATTTTTCTATCTGCGTTAGTAAAAATCCATAGGTAGTGGATTTTACTAAACAACAATTATCACGATATCAAAAGCACAAACATACAGCTATCAACTATGCTTTATGAAAACTTGGCATGGCTAACATTTGGATGAAATTTATTTAATTAGGTTAATTAAACTGTAATTAACCCGATTAAGTCTTCAAGTTTTTTAGCTATATTTTCTGATAGTTGTACGTTGAAAAAACTAAATTTTGTAAATTTTTGAGCGAACAAAATTAGATTCGGTGGGTAATATTTAACGCGGCTTTGCTGCATTTAAATACCCAACTAAACGAACACTTAGCATCAAAATATTTATGCTGGGTTAGTACTGGTGTGAGTAGAAACAAATACAAATTGTTTTATGTCATAAAATCGAAACAGGAGAGTACTCTGTGAAAATACACTGGCTGCTACCCAGTACAATATTAAATATTGCTATACTCACGTCTCCCGCACTTGCTGCAAAACTAGAATCTTGGCGATTTGATGGTGTCTCCAAGCAACTGGAATTTACGACTGATGATGCTGTACAACCACAGGCACAGTTAATTTTTAACCCCACTCGTTTGGTAATTGATTTACCTGGAACTAGTTTAGGAAAACCTGGTTTTACTCAGTCCGTAGGTGGTGCAATTCGTGCTATCCGCTTCGGACAATTTGATGCTCAAAAGACTCGCATCGTTGTAGAACTGAATCCAGGTTACACTCTCGATCCACAACTTGTAAAATTTACATCAAAAATCGGCAATCAATGGGTTGTACAGTTACCATCGCCAGAACGCGTAGAGACGACATCATCCCCAAGTGGAATTTACAGTGTGGTAGCTGATGGAAAACAAGTTGCACAAACTACATCGAGGACAACTATTATTGAAAATTTACAAGTCACAGGAGATGGATTTTTTATCCGTACTAATGGCAGTAATAATTCAGAAATTAAGGTAAATCGCAGCGATAATCGTAGCGTTATAGACATTAATATTAAAGGTGCAACTCTATCGCCTAATCTGCAACAGCAGCAGTTTATCAACCGATACGATGTCAATAGCATCCAATTTACTCAACTACAAAGTACAATTCCCACTGTCCGCATAACCTTACGGATAGACAAAAATAGTCCTGATTGGCAGGCAACGGTTAGTGGTAGCGACGGTATAGTACTGTTACCTAGTAGTGGAGTAGTCAAGTTACAACAAAGCAATAATCAACCTAACCCAGTTACCCAAGTACCTACTCCCCCTTCCACAATTGAGTCTGTAGAACTGGGAAGCAATGGTACACAATTGCTAATTAGAAGCGATCGCAGTTTATCAAATGTCACTAGTAACTGGGATAGACAAACAGCTCTTTACCGAATCGCTATCCCTAATGCTAAACTCGCAAGCAATATTACCGGGCCGACTTTGAATGCAAATAGTCCCGTGTTGAGAGTACGTCTACAACAGCAAGAAAGAGAAACCGTAGTAATTTATATTCAACCTGTGTCTAGGGTACAAATTAAGCAACTCAACCAAATTAGTTCTCAAATATTAGCATTAGAATTTCAGCGCGATCGCTTAGTTTTACCACCCTCTGCTTCTATAACAAAACCCCCAATTGTTTTTCCTCCTTTACCAACAGCATTCCCAGACCCTGAGTCTCCACCAACGACTGCATCCGAAACCTCACAACCTATACCTCGTCCTCCCAAAGGACGAATAGTCATAATTATCGACCCTGGACATGGGGGAAAAGATGCAGGTGCTATTGGTCTTCATGGACTGCAAGAAAAGGATATCATCTTGAGGATTGGTAAAAAGGTCGCCTCACTTTTAGAGCAAAATGGTATTAAAGTCATCATGACAAGGGATGCTGACTATTTTATCGATCTTGCTCCTAGAGTTGTCATGGCAGAACATGTTCATGCAGACTTATTCGTGAGCATTCATGCAAATTCAATTGATAACAACCCTAGTGCAAATGGTTTAGAAACCTATCATTACGACCGGGGTTATCGTTTAGCGCAAGTGGTTCACAAAAGCATTCTTCAAGGCATTCCGACATTAAAAGACCGAGGAGTAAAACGAGCTAGATTTTATGTGCTGAGAAAAAGTTCTATGCCCGCAATTTTAATAGAAACTGGTTTTGTAACAGGTTCTGAAGATAACCCCAGACTGGCGAACCCAGAGTATGAT
The DNA here is from genome assembly GCF_002245975.1 of Nostoc sp. 'Peltigera membranacea cyanobiont' 213. Lineage (NCBI taxonomy): Bacteria > Bacillati > Cyanobacteriota > Cyanophyceae > Nostocales > Nostocaceae > Nostoc > Nostoc sp. 'Peltigera membranacea cyanobiont' 213. The sequence continues at coordinate 20,547 of NZ_NOLI01000106.1, forward strand.
AATCGGATGGCTGAGGCGATCGTTCGCGGTATCCTCCAGTATTTACAGCAAAGGTAAGTAAGTTTCTTGTGAAGGCACTTACCAATCATAAAGTGACCAGCCGTCGCTTTCGTCTGTTCCGCAGCGTCCCGTAGGGAAGGGCTTTCATCGCCAAAGATATAGTCGTGTGGACATAAGATCCTTGATCCGGCTGGATATTTTATTTTTTGGATCTCCCTAAATCAGAGTTTTCCGGCAATAACAAAACAGGTGATTGAATTTTGCATTAAACTGTAAACAATGATATAGTCTAAGTTTAGAACTCGGTTCTAGTGGGGAACAGCCACTAGAGGAAACGGGGAAAGTCCGGTGTAAATCCGGCGCTGTCCCGCAGCTGTAATCAAGGTTTGCCTTGTGAGTCAGAATGCCCGCCGAAAGTAACAGACAAACTCATACCCATCTGCGAGGTACAGGTGAATACTCCTAAAAATATTTCAACGATACATCAGTTTCACATTCTCATAATGCCAGAGATACCCCACAGACTACTCATGGCTGTGAAATTATAGGCAGTTTATTGATAATTGCAATTATGCTTTGGTGCAACTGTCATTTGCGCTAGTTTTTTATTGGCGTGAAAGCTTTTGTAACATCATTGTTGCCAAATTTACAAGTTTTTGCAGTTGCACGACTGCAAAAAGTTGTCATATCTGCGATTCAGACTTCTTTCTACAAACTTCAAAATTAATGCTCAATAAACAACATACTTTATTTGTTTGCACGACTTGTGACAGCGTGTGGCAAGACGGTAAACGAGTTGGTGAAAGTAAAGGTGAACAACTACTACAACAACTTCAACAACTTGCACTCAATTGGGAATTGCGAAATAAATTCCACATTCAGGGAGTTGAATGCATGAGTGCTTGTAGTCGTTCTTGTGTTATTGCTTTTGTTGCAGAAGGTAAATCAACCTATCTCTTTGGTGATTTACCAGTTGATAGTAGTGCATCTGCTATTTTGCAATGTGCTAGTCAATATTATGCTAAACCCAATGGTTCACTGTCTTGGTCAGAACGCCCTGAACCTTTAAAAAAAGGTATTCTGGCAAGTATTCCACCACTAAATAAGTGGGCAAAATTAAATATAAGTTGTTGTTAATTGATGACTGGGTAAAATTTTCCAGTTCCCAATTACTAGTACCTAAATCATTAATCTTCAAAGGAATAGAAAGTAATGCAGATTCAAACAGCAACATTAGGCTATCCCCGCATTGGTAAAAACCGGGAAGTCAAGAAAGCGCTAGAAGCATTTTGGAGTGGTAATCTAGAGTCAGAATCATTACTCCAAACCGTGCAAAAAGTCGAGGAATCTAACTGGAAAACCCAACTTGAAGCCGGAATTGACCATATTGGAATTGGAGACACAACTCTCTACGATCATGTACTTGACTGGACATTTCGTTTTGGGCTAATTCCTGAAAGATTTCAACAGCTTTCCGGGTTAGAACGCTACTTTACAATGGCACGGGGTAAAGAAGGAATTCCTGCCTTGGAAATGACCAAGTGGTTTGATACTAACTATCACTATCTCGTCCCGGAAATTGCAGAATCAACATTACCGTCTGATTTCAGTGACTTTTTAGAACGAGTTAGCCGCGCTCAAAAAATATTAGGTAAACGGGCAATTCCGATTGTACTTGGCCCCTGTACTCTGCTGCGCTTAAGCAAACTATCACTAAATATTCAGCAAGCAGTATCAAAGTTAATTCCGCTATACAAAAACCTCCTCACTGAATTAAAAAATCTGGGAGTAGAAGAAGTGCAAATACATGAACCTGCACTTGTTTTAGGTGATGCGAATTCTTGGAAATCACACTTTCAAACAGTTTATCAATCACTTTCGTCAGTTGAAATACCCCTACACTTGGTTACTTATTTTGATGATTTGGGGGAAACCTACTCTTGGGTAATGGAATTGCCAGTTAGTGCAATTAGTTTAGATTTTACACGAGGACGTAATTTAGAGTTAATCAAAACCTACGGTTTTCCACCAAATAAGCGACTAGGTGCAGGAATTATAGACGCAAGAAATATTTGGCAAATTCGTTCCGAGAAAGTTATTCCCATTTTACAAGAGATTGTAGAGACTTTACATGGAACATCTATACATATTCAACCATCTGCTTCCTTACAATTTGTTCCCTACGATGCCAAACGAGAAAAACGATTACCATCACAGCTACGCAATGTCTTGAGTTTTGCTGAACAGAAACTTCAAGAAGTGGTTTTCTTGGCTCGGACAATAACAGGAGAAAACACTAAAGCAGAGCAAGAATTGATCGAGACTAGCTGGAGTAAGTTCGAGGAGTTTAATCCAGCAAATCAGTCAGTTGAAGAAAGACTGAAAACTCTGAAGACTGATGATTTTCAGCGCTCCTTATCCTATGGATTGCGGCTTGATTCACAAATTTCGCTTCCTCTGTTCCCGACAACTACAATTGGTTCCTTTCCCCAAACCTCTGAAGTTCGCCAACTCCGAATGCGTTACAAACGGGGTGAATTGAGTCAGTCAGAATACGAAGCTGCAATTGATGTTCAAATTGCTGAAAGCATTAAACTACAAGAGGAATTAGGATTAGATGTTTTAGTTCATGGTGAATTTGAACGCACCGATATGGTGGAATTTTTTGGACAGCAGTTATCAGGCTTCGCTTTCACTGAAAATGGTTGGGTGCAAAGCTATGGTAGCCGTTATGTTCGTCCACCAATTATTTACGGTGATGTGGTTCGGACTGGGCCAATGACGGTACGTGAGTTTAAAGTAGCTCAATCTTTGACAGAAAAACCTGTAAAAGGGATGTTGACGGCTCCTGTAACTATCTTAAATTGGTCTTACCCCCGGACTGATATTTCCAGGTCAGAACAAGCTTTCCAGATTGCTTTAGCGTTGCGGGATGAGGTAGCGGATTTGGAAGCGGCTGGTGCAAAGGTAATTCAAGTAGATGAACCCGCGCTACGTGAGGGTTTACCCCTAAAGGTTGAGCGCTGGAATGAATATCTATCTTGGGCTGTAGATGCATTTCGTTTGGCGACAGCAGTAGCCCAACCCCAAACCCAAATTCATACCCACATGTGCTACTGCGAATTTGGTGACATCATCAAGGATATTGAACGGTTAGATGCCGATGTTATTTCGATTGAAAATAGTCGCAGCAATAATCAAACTTTGCGAGAAATCACAGAGGGTGGTTACTCACATCAAGTTGGTAATGGAGTCTACGATATCCATAGTCCTGTTGTCCCGACAACTGAGCAGATTTTACAACAATTGCGGACTGGAATTGCTAATTTACCCGTAAAACAAATTTGGGTAAATCCAGATTGTGGTTTGAAAACTCGGAGATGGTCAGAGGTGATTCCGGCTTTAAAGAACATGGTGGAAGCCACGAAAGTTCTACGGGAGGAAGCAAACGCGACTGTGAAATAACAGTAAAAGTAGCTACAGGCATTAGTTTGGGAGTGCTTTAAGACTTTTGCCCTCTTGCTTATTGTTGAACTCAACAGTAATGCCCAATTATCTACACTATTCTTCTCTGCGTTCACTGAAGATATGAAGCTCAGACTTTTCTTGGCGTTTAGAGCGGTGCTTTTTGTTTTGGAGTTTAAAAATGATGATAACGACAGTGGAAACGATCGCAGCAATTGACTACAAACTATCCAAGCGATTTTTAGAACTCGATCCGGCAGGTTACTTTATCATCTATTTAGATCGGGGAGCAGGCTTGATCTGTGCGAAACATTTTACCAATGAAGTTAATGAGCAAGGATTAGCTATCGATCCAGAAACCGGAAAGCCCATCCCTGCAACGGTCAAAGTTGAACGACAACCTACTGCCCTATTTACAGGAAGAACTGCTAAAGAAATTTGCATTCAACTGTTTGAGTCAACAAAACCTTGCCCAGTTAGCCGATTGGATCATGCGGCTTACTTGGGACGTGAGTTTATGCGAGCAGAATTAGCATTAGTGACAGGACAAGACTACGTACAGGATTAAACTTTTGATGACTTAACGGTGCGGTTGATGGGTTGCCGATCGCTTTTGCGACAACACCGATAACCTTTTTGTTATGAGGCGATCGCCTGCGGTGGGGCGTAGTCCATCGCCATACAGTTGGGGCTAATTTTGTGGAGACTCATTCAGTTGTTGTTGAAGTTGTTGGACTTCCTCAATCGATAAGCCTGTTACACGAGCAACCATCTCAATCGGTAAACCTTCCCTTAGTAAATTATTGGCAATCTCTCTCTGTTTTTTTGCCTCTGCTTCTTCCTGAATCGAACGGTAAATCACAGATTCCTGCATGATGTCTCTCCGCACTAGACTATAAATTACGTCTTGCTCTAATCTTAACCCAGCCAGAATTGCTGAGGCTGCTATCAGATTAGCCTGTATCGCTGGGTCTTCAATCTGATCGGCAATTGTAGTCGCCTGGCGTAATGTCTCTGCTGGATTGGCAGTCTGTCCCAGTGTAGCAAAGGGCAATAGTCCAGGATATTGCAAAAAGAGTGAGGCAGGTTGCTCCCACAACCGAATGACATCAAATTCATGGCGTGTGCGTTCCATTGTGAAACTCGTTTGATAAACCAACTCTGAGCTAGTCTGCTTCAGATAAATCACAACTTGCCGCATCGGTTTGCTTGGATCTTTGCGATACATTCGCACGCGGTAATCCAAAACACGGAATGGAATATTTTTCTTGGGAAGTGTTTGGAACTCGATATGCAAAACAGATTCGTCTGATTCCAGCAAAATTAGGGCATCGGCGCGAATCGGATCGAGGGAGAGTTCAGAGGGCTTGAGTTCTGTCATCGTGACAGGCTTTCCTAACAGCCAACTGGCGAAGTCGGCTGAGAAGTGTTCGGCAAGGAATCGGCAGGTATCGTCATACATGGGAGAGATTGTACAACTGATTATACCGATTTGATTTTGAGTAAATCTAACGTTTGATGAAGTGTGGTAGGGCGATCGCTACAACTATTCAACCGCCGATTGCATCATGCGGCTTACTTGGGACGTGAGTTTATGCGAGCAGAATTGGCATTGGTGACAGGACAAGACTACGTACAGGATTAAATAGGCTTGTGATAATTTAACGTTCGCAATCACCGGACTCAGACAAGTCCAGACACACAACCATCACACTTTAAAGTCCCGGTGCATTGCGTTTGTTAGGTGGTGCTTGATGACGCGCCCCGGATCGCCTGGATCGGCCATGTCAAGGTGCCAGTTGTGCCTGTCTCGGTCATCCTTATACGCCGACAACGCCACTGCTAGACCGCCGCCCAGCAAGGAGTAGAGCCAAGTTGCCTCGATATCAGACCGCCTGCCGAATTTCAAAACGACGCGCTCGGCAAGACGGTAGTGCGCCATTGAGAGATGTCATATAACGGTCAAGTGCTTGAAGAGGGACAGTGCGAGCTTCGCGAACATGTTGTCGTAGCTGATTGACTAAGTACGCAAAGCACCGATCCGAAGCTGGCACAAACGAGAAACTATCAGAGGTGAGCAATGAGAACTGTAGGCTCATGTTGTTTGACTGCATACCCTGAATAAATCCGTCGTTCAGAGATACTATAAGATTAGGCATAGATTCGTGACCTTGAAGGCGTTGATATTCTATGAGATTGTCCAAAACTGCATCTGGACTATGAGTAAATGAGTTACAAAGAATGAAGCTATAAATCTGATCCCTAAAGTTGATATCTTGATTAAATTCATTGCTAGGTGTGGCGGCGAAGGAAACCCCCATCCCGAAATTTCTAAAGGAGGCAAGAGGCCCAAATCCTTCGTCAGTCTTGTGAGCATCCCTGCGAAGCGACTTAGCTGACCTAATATTATTTAATGCCTCAAATAAAACCCTTTTATTAACTGAACTCTTCACTTCACCGTTTGCAATAACGCCCTCAATTGGAAAATAGGTAGCATCCGGAGCGTCATTAATTGAGTAGACAGGGCAAAAGTCACGCTCGAACATAACAATATCTTGTTGTTTGCTCTGCCCACCATAGCTATCGATCAGCAAACCGGTTCCCATAGATACATAAGTCGGTAATAATTTCACAAGTTGCACACGTGCCGGATGTTCGCGCGCGCTACCAATCAGTCCGGGCGTACCAGCCTCGCTTGCATCTGCAAACTCCATTACAAGCCGTCGCCCAATGCGATTAACGAACTGTGCTGGATCAAAGCCTGACATGCATTCCCCTTGCTTTGCTTAAGCTTGCACTTTTTCCAATCCTAACCAATAATAAACCCCTCTTAGAAATCATCCCAGCCTTCAATGCTAGAGGACATGACGTAACTGGTGACACTCGCCTCAAAGAAGTTTGCCTTTGTGTGAGCTTCTTTCTTAGTATCTGAAAAACGCTCCAAGTGAGCATAGGGGCTTTTCTTGTAGATAGCTTCTGTCCATAATGGCTCTAAACCGATCGCCTTTAAACGAGCATTTGCCAGATATTTTGTATACTGTTCTGTACTGTTTGCCGTAATCCCAAGAATATCATCTCCAACAATATGTCCTGTCCACTTGCATTCATGCTCGACAGCTAGAGCAAACATTTCGTAGATTTGTTCGCGGCTGTGGGGGAAAACTTGCATCGCTTCTGGAATCAATTTTTGATACAGTCGCACATGGGAAAGTTCATCTCGGTTAATCATTCTAAAGATATCGGCACTCCCAGACATCAGCATCCGTGATGACAAATTGTAGAAAAATATAAACCCGTTATAGAAGTACAATCCTTCTAACAAATAATCCGCCAACAGAGATACGAAATAATTCTCTGGTGTCGGGTTATCGACATACTTTTGGTATAATCCAGCAATGAATTCGCATCGTTGTTTGAGAATGCGATCGCTCCGCCAAAAATCATAGACGTGTGTGCGGCGATCGCTGGGAATCACCGTCTCAATAATGTATTGATAAGACTGATTGTGCATCGCCTCTTGGGAAATTTGTTCTGCCATACACAATGCAATTTCTGGTGCAGTCACGCTGTTTTTGATGTGAGGCACATTACAGGTTTGCACTGAATCGAGAAACGTCAGGTAACTAAGGATGCCATCAAATGCACGTCGTTCTCCAGGCGTGAGATTGACGTAATCTGTTACATCTTGAGTAATGTCTATTTTTTCGGGAATCCAAAAGTTCTCTCGCATTTGACGGTAGAGAGACACAGCCCACGAATAGCGAACGTCGTTTAATTGCATTAAGTTCGTAGTCTCTCCGAACCATATCAAACGGTTTCCTGTATCATCATTTCCGTTCGGATTGAAAACGGGATTAATCGGCATTAATGATTGTCTTGGTTGGTACATCTTTTAGTAGGGAGTAGGGAGTAGGGAGTAGGGAGTGGGGAGTGGAGAGTGGGGAGTGGGGAGTGGGGAGTAGGATTAAAACCCACATTCCGCACCCTAACTGTCACAAGTTCATTAGTACTTAACTAATTGTCGGCGAATAGTATTTATGAACTATA
>NZ_NOLI01000107.1:0-27661 GCF_002245975.1 Nostoc sp. 'Peltigera membranacea cyanobiont' 213
GGGTTGGGGGTGGGGTTCTTGTACCTCACTTAACTGAGAACCGCTATAACAGAGTTTTACCCTTAACTGAACCGTATTGGCTTTTAACTTTTAATTGTCAAACATTTAAAGTGCATTAAGGTCAATTTTTTGCTGTTGTAATTTAGCTAAAATACTTTGCAATTGTTCTTCTGGCGTTAAGTACCTACTACTATTTTCGTCATACCAATATAGCCATTCCCGTGTTTTTCCTTGATAGGTTCCTCTTTCAATTCCAATACCTAAACCAATTTCAGACATCCAGAGTTTATCCCCTGGTTGTAAAATGTATTTACCCTCAATTAAACGATAAACTTCTAAACGTTGTCGCTTTCGTCGCAGACGTGTTGGAGCATAAATTACATAATACAAAATACCTAACTTGGCATAATCTATTTTTTTTTGCTCGTATTCACCATTGTAAGTTTGAGAAACAACTTCTAAAGCTAAAATTGGTGGGATTCCATCTTCTTCCCAAAGAACATAACTAGAACGTCCATTTTCTCCAACAAAACGTTCTACACCCAAGCTGAGAAACCCATCTGGAACAATAGCAGGGTTACTGGGTGTATAATAAATTCCCATGTTGATGCCGAAAAACCAATCATCACGGTTTTGCCAGATGAAAGCTAAAGTAGCTAATAATAAATTGGGAACTAATATTTGCAGTTCGTTATCCACAGGTGTATCGTCAGAATCAGGTAATTCTACTGATGAAGGTAGGCAATCTAGCGGATTGTAGTTGAACATAAGCATTCCTCAATCCCCAAAATCAAAATTTAAACTTATTTGCTCATAACTCAAGGGTAACTCAGGTTGCACGTCAGACACCTTTGCTTAAATTTCATCGAAAATAGTCAATGAAATAAAAGATACGAATTTTAATAAAAGATTATATTTTTTTACGCAAAAATACTTAAAAAATAAACTTTTATTTAAGGTATCAAAACTCCGTTTATTTATTTCTAAAGCATTCCGGAAACAGGAGGTAATGTCAGAAAAACTAAATAATAAGGACTTACTGAGTAACCAGGTCATGACCAACCACATAATCGGTAAATTACTACAAGGGCGTTACCAAATTGTCCAAACCCTTGGTGCAGGGGTATTTGGACAAACATACATTGCTGTAGACGTAGATTATCCACAGAGTCCCAAATGCGTTGTTAAGCAGATTAAAGTTAGCAGTTGCGAACCTGGCTACTTGGAGATGCTGAGGTTAATGTTTCTAACTGAAACTGAAACCCTCAAGCTTCTGGGAAGCCATCCACAAATTCCTGAATTTATCGCTTGTTTTGAAGAAAACAACCAGTTTTATTTAGTGCAAGAGCTAATTGAAGGATATGCACTGACTGCGGAATTACCCATTGCTCAACAGTGGGGGTGTCTGTGGAGTGAAAAAGAAGTTGTAGAATTCCTGATCGATGTCTTAGGTATTCTAGAATTTGTTCACTCTCAAGGCGTAATCCATTGTGACATCAAACCGGAAAACTTGATTAGACGTAATAGCGATGCCCTCCGCAAGTTAGTTTTGATTGACTTTGGCTCAATCCAGTCTATCGATTTTGGCATAGGTGCAGAATTGCCGATTTATAGAATTCCCGTCACCTCATTGGGATACATACCACCAGAGCAATTTATTGGTCAAACCCAGCCCAACAGCGATATTTATGCTTTAGGTATGATTGCTATCCAGGCTTTAACTGGGTTAGAACCACTACAATTAAAAGTCGATCCTCATACTAATGAAATTTTTTGGCGTTCTCAAAACACGCCAGTTAACGATTATCTAGCTGCTGTTCTCAGCCAAATGATCCGCTACGATTCTCAAAACCGTTTCGAGTCTGCGGCTGAGGTGTTGCAGGTACTCAAACAAATAGTATGGGAAACTCAGCCACCAGAAACGTTAGAAGCAGATAATCAATTTTTTCCAGAAGTGGCGATTGAAGATGATAATCCGACATCTGGTAAATTAGCCCCGCTATTTACAGGAATGAAAATTGGACTGGCGGCTAATTCTTTATTGATGGGATTTGGTGCATATTCTTTAATTAATAATGCCCCAGCATACTCAGAAACAGAAACTTTATCTAAAGCCACACAAGAATATCAAGCCGGGGATTTGCAAGAAGCGATCGCACTTATTAAATCAATTCCCTCCCACAGCAATGTTTATCCAGAAGCGCAAGCCACAATTGAAGAATGGCAAGAGCAATGGCAAGTTGCTGCCCAACAATATCAAATGGCTCAACTAGCTTTTCATGAGAGCCGATGGTCAGATGTTCTTGATGCTGTTTCTCAAATTCCAAATATTTCGTATTGGCAATCTAAAACAGATAAACTAGTTCAGCAAGCATACATCAATATTGAAGCACAGACACAAGATTTGTTAGCAAAAGCTTACGAAAGCGCCCAGATAAAAGATTTTTCTAGTGCATTACAATATCTGCGACAAATTCCTAAAGAAAGTCGGGCGGGTGCTTTAGTTCAAGAAAAATTGGCTGAGTACAACCGAAAGCGCCAGATTAGAGCAGCTTACTTTTTACAGAATGCTTACAAAAAAGCATCTATTGGTGATTTCGATCGGGCTGTAAAATTTCTCCGAAACATTCCCCAAGACACTCTAGTTTATGCTCAAGCTCAAGTCAAATTAAATGAGTATACTCAAAAGCAACGTCTGCTAGCTGACAATCAAAAGGTAGCTTCTGCAAAAAGAACAAATTCATTTATCTCTAAAAAGTCAGCTAATAAAATTGAATATCTTCAGGTAGGAAATTACCTGCAAGAAGTTAATATTCGGTAGTAATAGTAATTGTTAGATATATAGACTTGTTATATACAGCAATTTTTTAGTTTGCAAAATCTCATTTATCGGATAGGTAATTCAACGATAAACTCTATACCTTCACCAGGTTTGGAATGGTATGTAATATTGCCATGATGATTATTAACCACAATTTGGTAAGCAATCGATAGACCAAGCCCTGTCCCTTTACCGACGGGTTTTGTTGTGTAAAAGGCATCAAATATTTTTATTTTATCTGCGTTTTCTATCCCTGAGCCATTGTCGGCAACTCTTAAAATAACTTGCTCTCCAATTACCTCAGTTTTAACTTTAATCACACCATGATATTGATGAAGCGTATCAATATCTTTAGTTTCATGTGATTCTTCAATTGCATCGATTGCATTAGAAATTAAATTCATAAAAACCTGATTTATTTCACCAGGAAAACACTCAATAAGTGGCAAATCTCCATATTCTTTAATTAATTGGATGGCTGGATGATGAGCATTTCTTTTAAAGCGATGTCCAAGAATGAGTAATGTACTTTCTAACCCTTCATGCAAGTTAGCTAGTTTCTTACCAGCTTCTCTGTGGCGCGAGAAGTTGTTCAAATATGACACAATTTCTGTGACGCGTTCTGTACCAAGTTGCATTGATTTAATAATTTTCGATAAATCATCTAACAAAAAGTTAAGATCGTTTTTTTGAATTGCGGTTTGAATTTCATCTGGGGGTTCAGGCAGATATTTTTGATAGAGATACAGTAAACTAATTACCTCTTGGACATATTGTTCAACAAAATTCAAGTTGCCAGCTATAAAATTGATGGGATTATTAACTTCATGAGCAATTCCGGCTGTCAGTTGCCCTAAAGCTGCTACCTTTTCTGCTTGAATAAGTTGAGCTTGAGTCTGTTGTAATTCGGCGTTTTTAGCAATCAAGGTTTTCGTCAAATTTCTCAGCTTGAGGTGATTTTCAATCCGCACTAAGACTTCTTCATACTGAAAAGGTTTGGTAATGTAGTCTACAGCCCCCAATTGCAAACCTTTGACTTTATCAGCCGTTTCTGAAAGGGCTGTCATAAAAATGACTGGAATATCTTGGACACGAGGATTGCTTTTTAGCTGTTTACAGGTTTCAAAACCATCTATACCCGGCATCATCACATCCAGCAAGATTAAATCAGGTAAATCATCATTTTCTAATCGCTGAAGGGCTTTCTCTCCACTACGTGCTGCCCAAACTTCAAAGCTAGATTGATCGAGAAAGCTGGATAAAACTTGTAAATTTGCAGGGTTATCATCAACGACTAAAATAATTCCTCTAGAAGGAGCATAATTGATAGAATTATTTTGGTTTTCAATAATTGTTTTCATACTGTTTGCACCACATATTTAGTCAAAAAAGTTAGAATTAAATCTTCATCAAATTGCCTTGCTAGTTGCCGTAGTTCATTAGCAAATGGCGTGAAGGTTATGTCTGTTTCCTCAAGTTGATCGGCCCACTTGAGAATGGCATTGAAGTTACCTTTAGTGGCTAAGGTGACTATTTCTTGTAACACTTGGGGGGAAGGAGGGGTTAATTGAGCAGTTACTATTATTGCTTCCTTAGCTTTTTCCCCATCCGGCTGAGATTGCCTGTAAATCCATACCAAATTTAAGTATTGTTCTAGTTGATGCAATAATTCATCTAATTGTATGGGTTTGGTTAAGAAAGCGTTACCTCCAGCTTGCAGGCTGCGATTTTGGTCGGCTTCAAAGACACTAGCGGAAGAAACAATAATGAATACATCTTTAATTTCTGGAGTCTGACGGAGGTGTTTAATTAATTCAAACCCATCCATTTCTGGCATCAGCAAATCTGTGATGATTAAGTCTGGCTTGAGGGCGATCGCTTTTTCTAAACCTTCTTTACCGTTGCTGGCTTCAACTACATCAAAACCCAGTGGTTGCAGTAAGTTTGTAATCACTGTGCGATTCTCCCAGCGATCGTCAACCATCAGGATGGTGTAGGCGCTACCCTCAAAGCCAATGATTTGTTTCTCTGATGAAGCGATCGCAGATTGTACCCAGTCAATCGCTTCGGGAATCTCCAACTCAAACCAGAAGCTACTCCCCTGACCAATCTGACTCTGAACATGGATATCGCTATCCATCATCTCTACTAACTGCCGAGTAATCGCTAAACCCAGACCAGTGCCTTCAGCTTGGCGCTTTTTCTCACCTACTTGTTCAAATGGCAAGAAAATTTTGCTCAATTCTGCGGGAGTTATACCAATTCCCGTATCTTCTACAATAAAGCGAAGGCGATGTTTCAGTGTCTGTCCATCACTGGGAGGTCGATTGATTACTTCAATATTGAAAGTAACCTGACCTTCATCTGTAAATTTGATGGCATTTCCCAGCAGATTTAATAGTACTTGACGTAATCTTTTGACATCAATATGAACCCCTATAGGCAAGTCAATCGCGGGTTTATAGACAAACAAAATGCCCTTTTCTTTTGCCCGAATGTGGCATATTTCGACAATTCCTTGGAGAAAGGAGGGTAAATGCACATCATAAGGATGCAGTTCTAGCTTTTTCGCTTCAATTTTGGAGAGATCCAAAATATCATTAATTAAAGTCAACAGATGAGAGCCGCATTGTTCAATAATATTGACGTGATATTGCTCTTGATTCGGTAAAGCTGGAGAACGCAGCAAAATTTGGGCACAACCGAGAATGCCATTTAAAGGTGTTCGCAGTTCATGACTCATGTTGGCTAAAAATTCACTTTTAGCGTGGTTGGCTGTATCCGCCGCAGTTTTAGATTTTTTTAGTTCGCGTTGTTCAAATGCTTGCACTTGCCACAAGACAGTAATCATCGTGACTGTTAGTCCACCGACAATTAAGGCGATCGCATCGAGGAATTGCAATCGAGATTCGATATTTTGGCGGGGAATCACCAAAGCTACAGACCAATTAGCGGCTTGCAACGGCAGATAAGCTACATACTTTTTAGTGCCGTCAATTTCCATTAACTCAATTCCCTGTTGTTTGTTTACCATCCTTTGGGCGATCGCATTTAAATTGCGATCGCTCATTTTCAGCAGGCTGGGTGCAGGTTTTTCTAGGGTTGACATCAACGCTGAGTTAGGATGGGCGATCGCTTGTCCTTGAGAATTGAGCGCAAAAGCATAGCTGTTCGTACCGTATTCCAGGGAGTTAACAACCTCTGTAATGCGATCGACTCTCACATTACCCTGGAAGGCCCCGATCGGCGAACTACTGTTAGCAGAGTTTGACCAAATCGGGGTAGAGATCGCAATTAAAGGAATTCCTGTAGAACGGCTAATAAAGGGATCGGAAATGTTGCTCTTTCCCGCAATTGCCTTTTTAAAGTAGTCTCGATCCCGAATATTTTTATTTGATCGACCAACTTTTGTATTGGAATATGAAGCATCAGGGTTAGCTATTTGGAAAAGGAAAAATTCATTTATCCGCTTGACTTCTCCTTTTAAATACGGTTCTGCCACAGGCCAGTTTAAGGAGCGTACAGTTGAAGTATTAGCCAGGGTTTGTACCTCCACTTGGCGAACATGTAGCCACTCTTCAATTTCAGCAACCCCTCTCTTTACCTCTAAAAAAGCACTCTGTCTCAAATCTTTTAGCATCATATTTCTAGCGGCTTGATAGCTGAAATAAGCCGAAATGCTAACTACAAGGGTAGTGCCGCCAAGAATAAATCGAATCAGTAAATTTCGCGAGGGATGATTTCCTCTGTTAGCTACAGATCCGCTGGAGTTTGCTCGTATCAAGGGTTAACTCCTTAATCGCATAGTTCGGTAAGAAAAGATTCTAGGTTATCTTTAGATTGCCCAAGAAATTACCGATGCTCACAGCTTTTGGTAAAATAAACAATAAATTTATAGGAATGCCACGAATTATAAGTTTTTATCTCAAGATATGATTTAAAATCAACTAAAGTTCCAATTATTCCTTCGGATTAAGTGTTGGTAACAATTCGTAATTACGAATTACGAATTGTGTTAGCGTTACGCGAAGGAGTCCGCGTACCCCTACGGGGAAGCAAGCTACGAGACGCGATGCGTAGAGAGCATCATTAAGAATTATTTATGGTGTTGGGGACGGTGGATTAGTAGAATTAGGGACTGGGATAATTGGCACGATTATAGGCTTTGGTTTCTCGGATTGTAGTTGAATCTGGGCTTGATTGCGCCCGTCTACTGCTTGTTGGTAATTAGGCTTGTATTTTATTGCTCGATCGTAAGACGCGATCGCATCTTGAAACCGTTTTAAATTTAAGAGGGCATTACCTCTGCTATACCAGCTTTCAGAATGGTCTGGTTTATAACGAACTGCTTTATTATAAGACGCGATCGCATCTTCGTATTTTTGCAAAATGTATTGTGAGTTCCCCAGGTTATACCAGAGTTGATAGTTTCTTGGCTGAAGTGTTGCGGCCTTATTATAAGCTTTTACTGCTTCTTCATAGCGTTGATTTTGATGCAGCGACCAGCCCAAATTATACCATCCTTGATAGTTACTAGGATTGTATTTAATTACTTGATTAAAAGATTCAATAGCATCTGGATAACGTCGTAAATTTAGTAGAGTATTACCTCTCGAGAACCAGGCTTGATAATAATTTGATTTGTATTGTACTGCTTTATCATAAGCTGCAAATGCATCTTGGTAGCGTTGCAGATTAACTAACACATTTCCTAAATTATACCAAGCTTGGTCGTAGTCTGGTTTTAAATCAACGACTTTTTGGTAGGCTGCGATCGCTTCTTCATATCGGTTAGAATTCTGTAAAGCTAATCCTTTTTTATACCAAGCTTCATAATTATCTGATTTTAATTCAATCGCTTTTTCATAAGCTTTAATTGCTTGGTCATATTGGTTTAGGTTACTAAAAGCTTCACCCTTAGCATTCCAGACTTCCGAACTTTCATTATTTAATTGTAGGGCTTTGTCAAAAGATGCGATCGCTTCTTGATATCGCTGTAGATTTGCCAATACAAAGCCCCGTCCACTCCAAGCTTCAAAATAATCTGGCTTAATTTGAATTGCTTTATCATACGCAACTAGCGCTTCTTTAGATTTTTTTAATTTATACAGCGTTTTGCCTTGACCATTCCAGCCTTGAGCATAATCTGGTCTAATATTAACAGCCTTTTCATATACTTCTAATGCGTCTTGATAGCGTTGCAAATCAAAAAGTGTATTTCCTTGCTTGGATAATTCTATAGCGTTATTTGAATTAATATAATTCAAAATAGATATTGATGCTATTCCACTTACTGCGACTAAAAATATTGTTAGTAAAACTTTACCTAAAATCCCTTTTTTAAATTGAGGTTTAGTTATATTTTTGGCTGGAGAAATAGGAGTTAACGCTATTGTTTCAGCCGGTGGTAGTATTAACT
Organism: Nostoc sp. 'Peltigera membranacea cyanobiont' 213; assembly: GCF_002245975.1. Taxonomy (NCBI): domain Bacteria; kingdom Bacillati; phylum Cyanobacteriota; class Cyanophyceae; order Nostocales; family Nostocaceae; genus Nostoc; species Nostoc sp. 'Peltigera membranacea cyanobiont' 213. Next base: position 8,241 of record NZ_NOLI01000107.1, read on the forward strand.
CTTTCAGCCCTTGTAATGCTATCGTTGCTGAAGGATAGCGTTGTCGAAAGTCGTAACACACCATTTTATCTAAGAATTGAGCGAATTCTGGCGTTACCGTGGCTTTATCGCGCCAGATAATTTCATTCGTCTCAGCATCTTTTACTATTTCCTCTGGTGATAATCCGGTGAGAGCTTGAATAGCAATTATTCCCGTAGCATAGATATCACTGCTTAATTTTGGCGTACCATGAGCTTGTTCCCCAGGAATATATCCAGGCGTACCTATAGCAACAGTACCTTTAGCTGAACCTTCGGGAGTAATCACTTGGGTAGTAATTTGTTTAACCGCACCAAAATCAATTAAGATTAATTTGCCATCTGGGTGTCGTCTGAGGATATTTCGGGGATTAACATCACGGTGAATTACATTCTGTCGATGGACAAATTCTAGAATTGTCAAAAGTTCTTGTAAAAGTGAAATTACTTGCTCTTGACTGAGGGTTTTACCTGGTATTATTTCTTGACTCAGGTCATGACCTTCGATTAATTCCTGTACGAGATAAAATTCGGCATTTTCCTCAAAATAAGCTAAAAGTTGAGGAATGCGATCGTGAGTTCCTAATTTATATAGAACTTGTGCTTCTGTATCAAATAAACGCCTAGCCGTCTCCAAAGTTACAGGATCGTTTGCCTGCGGTTTGAGTTTCTTGACGACACATTGAGGCGAACCAGGTAATTGAGTATCATAAGCAACAAAGGTTTCACCAAAACCCCCTCCTCCCAAGTTACTAATAATTTGGTATCTTCCAACAAGTGTGTTTCCTAGCATCTCGTTTGCCTAGTTAAGTGCGATGCGATCTGATTTCAATCTTGCCACAGGTTAAGGGTTATAGGGAGAATAGGGTAGCCAGAGGAAGAATAACTAATGACTAATGACCAATGACAAATTTATATGATTCCTATTAGTGATAATATTCGTTGTTGGAATAAGCCGATTATTACTTATTGGTTAATTGGCATTAATATTGCCGTATTTTTATGGGAACTCCAACTAGAATTTAGTGAGACATTGGGGTATTTTGTCAATAGTTGGGGTGTGATTCCAGCCCAGATTAGTGCAGCAATTACAAATGCTCTCTTTTTCAACTCTGCTGCTTGGATAATTGTAATTTGGCGGGTATGTTCGTTAATTTTTGGAATATTTCTACACGGCAGTTTTAGTCAAATATTGGGAAATATGCTATTTCTGTGGGTTTTTGGCAAGACTGTAGAAAATATTCTGGGACGTAGATGCTATCTCGGATTTTATCTGGCAAGTGGTATTATAACAGAAGTTTTACAAATTCTGGCTGAACCAAGTTTGACAGTACCATTAATTGGGGCAAATGGTGCGATCGCAGCTATTTTAGGGGCTTATGTTATGAAGTTTCCTAAAGCTAAAATTGACAGTATTTTGCCGTTAATTATTGTGTATCTTCCGATCGAACTTCCAGCCTTTTTCTATATATTTTGGTGGTTTGTGCAACAATTATTTTATGGTATTGGCAGTTTAAATATTTCTCCCGTTGGCGTAAATCAATCGGGTGTTATTTTTTGGGGACAGGTTTTAGGTTTAGGGATTGGTGCGGCCTTCATGCGATTGAAAAGATGATTTATTCAGGTATGGGTAGCGACTGAATCGACTTTCAAGCAGATAAATAAGAGTGTAATTGTCTGTTCTCTCGACACGCAGGTAGCAAAATAATCAAATTTAAATTGCTATAATCCTTGATTTTTATAGCCTTTTAGAGAATTAAACACCCGTACCCTTTTTAAGCGGAGAATCGGAATCAAAGTCTCTCAATTTATCGGGGGATTTAGAGGAATTTATAACTTTTGATCCCCGTAAGAGAACTTTTCAGACATCCTCTCAACTGCTTCTCTTCTTACCGCATAATTGGACTGCCATGATGATGAACTAAATACCACTTTCCACCAAGGAAGTGAAATATATTTGTAGCTGTTGATTGTGCTTCAAGTCTTCTCCCTCCAACTACTTGGAACACATTTTCCCTCAGCACAACATAAGCAATATTATCACTTAATTCTGTAGCAATTATATCTGTGTTGATTTCGATATAAGCGGTGTTTTTAAATATCTGTTCCCAAGAGGTGCGAATCTCCTTCCAACCTCGCAGTATATTACTTCCAGGATGAATACAAAAACTACCAGTTCCTTGTGACCATACTGTACTCATTATCTCAATGTCTTTTCTTTCAAAAGCTCGATAAAAAGCTGCATTAGCCGCTAAGACTTCATCCTTCGTCATAGGTAATCAAATATTAAAAGTTAGGAGTTAAGTAACTCGGCGTAGCTATATTAAGAAATTTAAATGTAGGGTGCATTGTCGCGCAGCGCAACTCACTGCTAACAATTCCAGGTGCGTTAGCCTACGGCATAACACACCCTACTGATAATTTATCTTTCTTTATATACATTGAACTTTTATCGCCGATTTACTTATGAGTTGCTAAATTATAACTCTCAAATTTGACAAATTAGTAATTACCAATGCCTCATACCCAAAGCCCGAAGCTAAATGTCATGAAAATTTGACATGGCTGCTATTGAGCAATAGCAGCCTAGCAAACAATGTGATGAAACCATGACAACACGATCCCGAAAAGGCTTATAAATTCGTAACACAGGCAGAAAACCTATTGAAACCCCTTGATCCCTAGATATGCTTAGTGGTTAATATTGACTTAACAAACACAACTTCTCCGATCCCAAAGAAATGCTAATTTTGGCAGAACCAGGAATTGGTTGGAAGTTACCTCAATTTAAAAACAGATTAAAAAACTTAAAACTGGGCAAAACCAGGAGTCAGGAATAAGAAATTCATCTGGATGTGGATGACATTTTACATAGCATTCTTTAACCAGGGGAAATCATTTACCGCTTACACTACTGGAGGCCAAATAAATTAAATGGCAAAAGAACGCCCGCCACTAGAAGAGATGACCTTACGCCAACTACGAAGAGTTGCTAGCGAATATAGCATCTCTCGCTATAGCCGAATGCGTAAATCACAATTACTGGCATCAATTTTAGAAGTTCAGCGCAGCAAAACTTCGCTCAGTCCATCTCGTTCATTGGAGGCACAGGAAACCGTGGAAGCAGCTAAGTTTGAATTAGGTCAAGAAGATCGTACAGGTGGATCTCTGGCTGATGTTGATGAAGGACTTGCAGATTTGCCCTCTGGCTATGGTGAAAGCCGGATTGTCCTTTTACCGCGCGATCCTCAGTGGGCTTACACTTACTGGGATATTCCCAACGAACATAAAGAGGAACTGCGCCGCCAAGGGGGACAACAACTCGCACTACGGATTTATGATGTCACCGACATCGATACCGAATACCAAAGCCCCCACAGCATTCAAGAATATCCAGCTGATGAACTAGCTAGAGAATGGTATTTACCAGTTCCAGTTAGCGATCGCGATTATGCTATTGATATCGGCTATCGTGCTGCTGATGGTCGCTGGTTAGTACTAGCTCGTTCTACTAGAGTACATATTCCTCCCGTCTATCCTTCTGACTGGATTGAAGATGTCTTCATCACTGTCAACTTTGAAGAAGATTTGCGTGCTAAGACTCAGTACGAACTAGTTCCCCCCGCTAAGAAGATTGCAGCTACAGCTACAGCTACCGCGAATGGTAGTAATGCTGTGAATGCCAATGGCAACCCCATCTACGACCAAATCTTTGGTTTAGCCGAATCTGTCGAAGCGCTACGGGTTGCTGGTTCTATCTTCGGTTCGCAACACCAAGTAGCAAGTCCAGAACAAGCCCTTAGCTCTTACATTTTCCCATCTGGTGTGGGTATGTGGGCAGTTCCCACCGGGTCTGGCTTAACAGCCTCCGGTGCCGGAATGTCGGGTGTTGGCTTCTCGGCTTCCGCCGTGCCAGTGCGTCCGCGCCAGTTCTGGTTAATTGCCGATGCTGAATTGATAGTTTACGGTGCAACCGAACCCGACGCTACCGTAACCATTGGCGGTCGTCCAATTCAGCTAAATCCAGATGGGACATTCCGCTTCCAGATGTCCTTCCAAGATGGTTTAATTGACTATCCAATTTTGGCTGTAGCTGCTGATGGCGAGCAAACCCGGTCAATTCAGATGAAATTTAACCGTGAGACACCATCTCGAAATACTAACACCAAAGAAGAAGCTGTTGTAGAATGGTTCTCTTAAGTTTTGGTTATCAAATTAACTCCAAACTGAAATTTTAAATTATTCCCCGCTATAGTAATTCTGTAGCGGTTTTTTTTGTATTATATGTCAACAAAAAAATTATTTTTGTTATTTATCTTGATAATTGGTACAAGCTTATTATCAGGTTGTCAAGAGATTGAAGCAAATTCAGTCCCTAAAGCATCTAAAACTTGCCCTGGCAAAGATGCTAAATTCAGTATTGATTTTTTTAAAACCAATAATCAAGGTAAAAAAAATCTCAGAGGTATTAACAATGTAATTATTTTTAATCCCAAATCAGCAGAACTAGATTTCAAAGTGAATGTTGGTCTATCTCATAAACTCTACGCCAAAGACGCTAAAGGTAAACTCCGTAAAGAATACATCCCAAAACAGTTTCATGAACTCATTGGTGATGAAAATGCCAAACTAAATGGACAACTACCAATTGCCGCAATTAATGCCGACTATATAGGTACTGATAATAAACCACAAGGCTTAAATATTTCTCGTGGCGTAGAGTATTCAGGAATATTTAAAAATAAGCGTTCTTCCTTTGGAATATCAGGAGGTACACCCAACCAGCGACAAGCCACTATCCAAACTGGTAGAAGAAAAAGCGATATTCTCAATTACAATTTAGTGGGTGCTAATGGCAGGTTCTATCGTCAGGGTAAGTTTAAAGATATTTGTCAAGATTTGGGAGAATTTGCTTGTAAAAATGCTACCAATCGCTCTCTGGCAGCGATTACCGATGGAGGCTATGTAATCTTAATAGTTAATGACTTGAAAGCTAATTCTGATATTGAATCATCTCAACTTAATCAAGAGTTACTGCCAGATATGTTTGATAATGTCCTAGAAGGCATTGCTAGCAATAACTGTTTAGGTAAAATTCAAGAAGGAATTTTATTTGATGGAGGTATGTCTCCAGGATTGTATTATAACCAGAAAACTTATGTAGAAAATCTTGGGCCAATTGGTTCAGTTTTTTTGATTTACAAAAAATAAAATAGTTGATGACTATTTTATTTTTTACAAATTCTCAAGTTTGTTTGGATTTACCCAACGATTGACAAATTCGTGGTTATGTTTGTATACCTTAATTTGCACTTGCTTAGAACTTAACTGGACTACTTCGGCAGGAATTCTTTGGATATCTTTAGAATCTGCACGAGACTTGTAAAGCCAAATTACTTTTTGCCCTACTTGAAAGTAGTCAGAATTGCTAGTTAAAGAAGGTGCTTTTTCTGCCCAAGAGGGGAAAACAACTGCTAAATTAATTAAAAGTATTAAGACCACTAGAGTGATTTGTAAAAGTTTTACGTTCGTTGCACTTGTCTTGGATCTGCTGGGGCAGTCAATTTGCCGATCTAACATTTAACTATTCTCCTTCTTTGTTTTATCAAGGTTAAAAGGTAGGAACACTAAAACTACTTTAGGCAACTTAGCATTAGTTTGGTATTGGAATCCTGACAAAACACCTACTTTTATCTCACTAATAAATTTGAGTTTTGATAGCACTAGAGATTAGCGGAGTTAATTACTCAGGCAAAAACTTGTATTAATCACAAGGCAAGTTTGTATTTGTTTAAAGTTCAAATCTCTACTAATTTCAGGATAAAGCAACTTATAGAATAAAATCAAATAGTCTTGTTTCTTAAAACGATAAATTAAATTTATGGCCGATAGGAGTTCAGTCAAAATTTCCGAGCAAAGCCTGCACCGAATGTCAAACTGAATTCTGACTCCTGACTCCTTAATTCTGTTCGATCGAATTGTTTGTGATGCTCTGATTTGCGATCGCAATCTCTATCTCAGGAGTAATAGACGCAAAAGGACACTTTATCGTAAAAATTGCTAATATATGGTGCTTTATGAACTTTAATCTATATGGCTCACATGAGAAGCCTATTTGTGGCAAAGCAACCTAATATTGGCATACTAATTCGTGCCCTGCGGCAAGAGTTAAATCTGTCTCAAGAAAAATTTGCCGCCGAGTTTGGTGTAACTTTCCCAACAATTAACCGTTGGGAAAATGGACATGTAACACCTTCTCCTTTAGCAATACAGCGAATCAGTAGCTTACTCAATGAGTTAGGCGAACGCGGGCAAATTCTCAAGGCAACATACTTCCGAGAACAAGAGTAACCTTTGTGAGTTCGGAATGAGAATCGGCCTTGTCACCTGGGAATATGGATGATATATAGGTGACAATGAGAAAATAGTCAAAACAGCAACTTGCCTTTAAAAAGTCACGGCAGAGTTGAGATTTCAACGCTGGATATGACCTTAAATATCTTCCAAAATGACTGTTTAGCAGCATAAACGTCTAATTTAGAGGGTATTTTGACCAAAAACGACCACAGATTTATCCTTTAACCGACGCATGACCAATCGAGAGGAATTAATGAAGAACGAGTCAACGTCAGCAAGCAACGCCGACGTAAATTTCCTTCTCGGCGGAGGTGAAATGGGTGCTAGGATGCGAGAACGGGACTGGTCAAAAACCTCTCTTGGCCCAACACAACAGTGGCCGCAGAGTTTAAAGACTGCCGTGCGGATTATGCTAACTTGCCGCCAAGCGATGTTTGTCTGGTGGGGCGAAGAACTCATAAACCTTTATAATGACGCTTACAAAGCGATCATTGGCGGCAAACATCCAGAAGCACTAGGGCAGCCAGCTTCTGATGTGTGGCGGGAAATATGGGATCAGGTTGGGCCTCGCGCCGAATCAGCGATGGTCAAGAACGAGGGCACTTACGACGAAGCGCTACTGCTAATTATGGAGCGCAACGGCTACCCGGAGGAAACTTATTATACTTTTTCATATAGCCCGGTTCCTAATGACCAGGGAAACACGGGTGGGATCATCTGCGCCAATACAGACGATACCCAGCGCATCATTGGTGAACGTCAGTTGGCACTTTTGCGCGAATTAGCGGCTAGAACGGCAGATGCACGGACATTCGATGAAGCCTGTACGCTGAGTGCGAATTGTCTAGAGAGCAACCCTTACGACCTGCCTTTCGCAATGATTTATTTGGTCGATCCAGATCGGCAGCAAGTTTTTCTGGCAGGAACGTGCCGTATTGAGCAGAATCATGTAGCGGTTCCTGAAACAGTCGATCTCAATTCTGATTCAGTTTGGCCCTTTGCGGAAGTTATCAGAACCCATCAGGCAAAACTGATTTCTGATTTGGAAGTGTCTTTTAGTAGCTTACCTTGTGGCGTTTGGCAGCGATCGCCCCATCAAGCGATCGCAGTGCCAATTGCACCATCAGGTCACACAGGAAAAGCTGGTATATTAATTGTCGGCTTAAATCCCTTCCGGCTATTCGACGATAATTATAAAAGATTCATCGATTTAGTTGCGGCTCAAATTGCAGCCAGCATCGCCAACGCTCAAGCTTACGAGGAAGAACGCAAACGCGCCCAAGCCTTGGCAGAAATCGATCGCGCTAAAACTGTCTTTTTCAGCAACGTCAGTCACGAGTTTCGTACCCCTCTAACTCTAATGTTGGGGCCATTAGAGGAAACCTTAGCCAATTGTGCCACCCTGCTGCCAGCCAATGAACGAGAGCAGTTAGAAATGGTGCAACGGAATGGACTCCGCTTGCTAAAACTGGTCAACAGCCTGTTAGATTTCTCACGCATCGAAGCCGGACGGGTTCAAGCCTCTTATGAACCCACGGATCTTGCAACTTTCACCGCAGAACTCGCTAGTGTATTTCGTTCAGCAGTAGAACGCGCAGGGATGGAATTATCAGTCAATTGTCCTTCCCTTCCAGCACCAGTATATGTAGATCGGGAGATGTGGGAAAAGATTGTTCTTAACCTGCTCTCAAATGCATTTAAGTTCACAATGGCTGGAAAAATCGCGGTCAGCTTGCAGTGGGCAAACGATCGCATTGAGTTAGCAGTCCAAGATACAGGAATCGGCATCCCGGTAGAAGAAATCCCCCACCTTTTTGAACGATTTCACCGCGTTAAAGGGGCGCAAGGACGCACTTTTGAAGGTTCGGGAATTGGATTGTCACTGGTGCAAGAATTGGTGCAAATGCATGGCGGAACAGTCAAAGTCACCAGTATTCTAGGAGCAGGTAGTTGCTTTACTATATCAATTCCAACAGGATATGCTCATTTGCCTCCAGACCGGATTAGTGCGCCTCGAACCTTAGCTTCAACTGCATTAGGTGCAACACCTTATTTAGAAGAAGTCCAGCGTTGGCTACCAGAAGAGAGCAGGGGAAGCAGGGGGAGAAGAGAAGCAGGGGGAGAAGAAATTGTTCAAGAAGACGACATATATATAGATTCTTCCCCTGCCCCCCTACCTCTCCACTCCTCCCCCCGAATTCTCCTGGCTGATGATAACGCAGATATGCGTGATTACGTCAAGCGGCTGTTAGGTCAGCAGTATGAGGTGGAATCAGTCGCAGACGGTTTAGCTGCTTTGGATTCTGCTCGTGGGCGTGTCCCAGACTTGATACTGACGGACGTAATGATGCCTGAATTAGATGGCTTTGGACTGCTGCAAGAATTACGGGCCGATCCGCAAACGAGAAAAGTTCCAATCATTCTGCTGTCAGCGCGGGCGGGCGAAGAAGCACGGGTGGAAGGGTTAAAAGCGGGAGCCGATGATTATTTAATTAAACCGTTCTCATCTCGGGAATTGTTGGCGCGGGTGGAGGCAGCCCTAAAAATGGCTCGGCTCCGCGAGGAGGCAATGCAACGAGAGCAAGGGTTACGCATTGAAGCTGAGGTCGCAAAAGCCCACTTAGAGACTGTCCTAGCTGGCATTCAAGACCAGTTTTATGTGTTGGATCGGGAGTGGCGTTATACCTTTGTCAACGATCGCCTAGCAGATGTTGTGGGCATCCAAAAGAAAGATTTACTAGGTAGGATTGTTTGGGAAGTGTTTCCCGATCTGGTTAAAACCGAGTTTTATACTCAGGTTCATCGGGCAATCGCCCAACAGACAGTTGTTCGGTTTGAATACTTTCATGCTCCTTGGAAACGCTGGTTTGAGAATCGCCTTTACCCCTTTGGTGAAGGAATAAGCATCTTTGTTACAGAGATTAGCGATCGCAAACAGGCAGAGAAAGCCCTTCGTGAAAGCGAAGAACAGTTCCGCAACATGGCCGACAATGCCCCTTTCATGGTTTGGGTAACAGATATCGCTGGCTACTGCACCTATCTCAGTAAAAGCTGGTACGACTTTACCGATCAAACTGAGGAAATGGGTCTGGGATTTGGCTGGTTGAACGCCGTACACCCAGAAGATTACGATGACGCGAAGAATATTTTTCTGGAAGCTAAGAGTTACTGTTCGGCCTTTCGTATGGAGTACCGCTTACGGCGCAAAGATGGTGTGTATCGCTGGACAATCGATGCTGCTAATCCTTGGTTTGGGGTGGACGGTCAATTTAAAGGCTACATTGGCTCAGTCATTGACATTACAGAACGCAAAGCAGCAGAAGCCGAACGCGATCGCCTCCTGCAACTTGAGCAAGCTGCTAGAACTGAAGCTGAAAGAGCCAACCGGATTAAAGATGAGTTTTTGGCGGTACTTTCCCATGAATTGCGATCGCCTCTCAATCCCATTCTTGGTTGGGCTAGACTCTTACAAACCCGCGAATTTCACCAAGCAGAGATCAAGAAAGCGATTGCAACCATCGAGCGGAATGCTAAATTACAAGCGCAACTAATTGAAGATTTGCTCGATGTCTCTCGAATCTTACAAGGCAAGCTCAACCTTAATATGCTTCCTGTCAACCTAGTGCTGGTAATTGAGGCGGGATTGGAGACAGTGCGTTTGGCAGCAGAGGCTAAAGATATTCAAATTAAAACAATGCTGGATGCTTCTTTATCGCACGTTTTGGGTGATTCCGGTCGTTTACAACAAGTAATCTGGAATTTGTTATCGAATGCTGTCAAATTCACTCCTGAAGGGGGAAAAATTGCTATTCAACTGGAGCGCATTGATACTCAAGCTCAGATTACCGTCAGCGATACAGGTAAGGGGATCGACCCGGAATTTATCCCTTATGTGTTTGAATATTTTCGTCAGGCTGATAGCACCACAACCCGAAGGTTTGGTGGTCTGGGGTTAGGGTTAGCAATTGTCCGTCATTTGATAGAATTACATGGTGGTACGATTTGGGCACAAAGTTTAGGGGAAGGGCAAGGAGCTATTTTCACGGTCAGGCTACCCCTCATCAAAAAAGAGTTAACCCCAAAAGAACAGATAAATATCGATCGTTTAAATGACTCTTCTACAACTGAAATCCTTACAGGCATCGAAATCTTAGTTGTAGACGATGACGACGATACCCGTGAATTCCACACATTTGTGCTAGAACAAGAGGGAGCAAGGGTAATTGCTGTGGTATCAGCAAAAGAAGCACTGCAAGTATTGGCTGAGTCAGAACCAGATATTTTGCTCAGTGATATTGGTATGCCAGAGACAGATGGCTATATGCTGATGCGCCAAGTTAGAGCATTGCAGGCATTGCAAGCTAAACAGATTCCCGCGATCGCTTTAACTGCTTATGCTGGAGAAATCAACCAACAACAAGCACTTGAATCAGGATTTCAAAGGCATTTGTCTAAACCCGTTGAACCAGAGGAGTTAGTCAACGCAATTGCAACTCTGATTGGCAGGAATGGGAATGTCTGAGTTCCAAAAACCATTCAAAAAACACCCTTACGATCGAGAGTGTTTTGGCATTATCAGGTATATTCATAAAAATTATTAAAAATTATAGTTTCAGATTTTTTATCTAGCGATAGGGATAAATTAATCTAGCTAAAAAATCTTCCTCCCCTAGCTAATTTTCCCCTTTATTTCATAACTTAAATTCTTAATCTAACTATTCATTAATTTGCTTCATTTCACAAAAAAATAGGCAATTATTTGATAATTTAGGATAAAAATATAGATATACTGTTGAGTTAATTGATAGACTAAATTATTCAATTTACAGAACTCATCAAATCTTCATGTATTTGAAGCATAGTTTATCTTTTACACTAAAAATAGTGGGAATAATAGAACAAATCAGATTAAAAAAGTAGTTAGCTATGAGCCAAATATGTCCTATCTCCAAAACCTGTGCTTGTCGCAATGTTGCACGCTGCCAGACTAAGGAAGCAGGCAGGCTCTTTCTCTGGTTCCCCGTTCCACATACCCTAACAAAAGTCACCTCCTACCTAAAGAAGTTTGCCTTAAAGTATGAATTGATGCACGAGCGTCCAGGTTTGAGTTTGGACTGTAAACCCGGACAGTCCCTAGAAATTGCTCGTAATCTGGCCAAACTACTTGCACCAAGAGAATTAAAAGAGACGCAAGTCCTTTTCATGCAAGGTACTTTCCAACCTCAAATCCACGATTTTAGTGACATCGCCTCATTACAACGCTTCATTAAGTTGAACCAATCCAACTGGCTGGTTGAAATGCTGGCAACGGAACGATTTACCAGTTACTTCCAACCAATTGTCTCAATTAACGATACATCACAGATTTTTGGATATGAATCCCTCTTGCGGGGACTGGATGAAGAAGGCAATTTAGTGCTACCAACACCAATTGTGGAGTTAGCAACCGAAGCCGGACTTCTACCACAACTAGACCAAGTTGCTCGCCTCAGCGCAATTACTCAATTCAGCCGCTATCAAGTGAGTGGGCACATCTTCATCAATTTTGCACCAACGTCACTTTATGACCCAGCTTTTTGCCTACGTAGTACAGTAGAAGCAATTGATATTGCGGGATTTTCTCACGATCGCGTTGTTTTTGAAGTCGTGGAATCAGACAATCCTCAAGATTTAACTCACCTCAAGGCAGTGCTTAAATACTACCGCGATGCTGGGTTTTTAATCGCTCTTGATGACCTTGGTTCTGGCTATTCCAGCCTAAACTTGCTGCATCAGTTACGTCCAGACTTTATCAAGCTGGATATGGAGTTAATACGAGATGTACATCAAGACCTTTACAAAGCTTCGATTACCGAGAAGCTTCTAGAGATTACTCAAAAATTAAACATCCAGACCGTTGCTGAAGGAATTGAGTGCATTGAGGAACTGAATTGGCTGCGAGAACGAGGTGCAAATTTTGCTCAAGGCTATTTGATTGCTAAACCCAGTGCAGTGCCTATTACTACAACCCCTTACTTCGATCCGATCGCATTAACTATAGGATCAGCAAATTCTCAGGTAGTTGAGCAGGTTCAACACCAAAGCGAGTCCGAACGAATTGTGGCAGCAGTGACGCAGCGCATTCGCCAATCGTTGGAGTTAGACGAGATTTTGCAAACCACAGCAGCCGAAGTGCGACAACTGTTTGAGGTAGACCGAGTGCTGATTTACCAGTTTGAGCCAGACTGGAGTGGATTAGTTGCTGTAGAATCCTTAGCAGAAGGGTGTATGTCGATTTTTGGATTTCACGTCATGGATACCTGCTTTCAATCTACCCGTGCAGCTTACTATCAACAAGGTAACACCAGAGCGATCGAAGACATTGAAAATGCGGGACTATCGCCGTGTCATATTCACCTCCTCCGAAGTCTGCAAATCCGGGCAAACCTTGTTGTGCCAATTTTGCAGCAAGAGCGGTTGTGGGGACTATTGATCGCTCACCAATGCCGTCAGCCCAGACAATGGCAGCAATCGGAGATTAACTTGTTTAACCAGTTAGCAGGTCAAGCTGCGATCGCTATTCAGCAATCAGAACTTTACCACCAATTACAACAAGCAAACCAAGAATTACAGCGCCTTGCCTGTTCGGATGGTCTAACCCAAGTAGGAAATCGACGCTGCTTTGATGACACATTCAACGCACAGTGGCAAAGGTTGGCACGAGAGCAAGGTTCGCTATCTTTAATTTTGTGTGATGTCGATTACTTTAAGCTTTACAACGACACGCATGGACATCTGGCAGGAGATGATGCACTCAGACAGGTTGCCAAGGCAATCTCTCAGACAGTTAAACGCCCTGCTGATTTAGTTGCTCGTTATGGTGGAGAAGAGTTTGCAGTCATTTTGCCGAATACTGATATGGAAGGGGCTATTGCAGTTGCAAGAGATATTCAGACCAATATTAGCGCATTAAAAATGCCTCATTCCCATTCTCAGATTAGTGAATTCATTACCCTCAGTCTTGGTGTGGCAACCATCACTCCTCATCGCCAATTATCTCCCGCAACCTTAATTGCTGCTGCCGATCAGGGACTCTACCAGGCAAAAGCCCAAGGAAGAAATTGTGTGGTGCAGATGGACTGTGAGGATGTTGAACCTAAATCTCTCATTTAGCTACCAGTTTCCATTTCCTCTGCCCTTGGAAGTGCCCTTTTCCAATCACCTGTATGATGCATTGGTGGAGGCGTTAAAAAAAATGACTCCTTATACCATTTAGGTATTGAGTGTTGTAGCAGCAGCTATTCCATCGGCTGAGGAGGTAATCTTGATAAGGGTTGAGAAAACTGAGACCTTGGTTACTACGTTCGCGACGTTCACTAAAAGTTGAGCTACGCAAGTAATTAAATACGGTAGTTTTAGAGACTCCCAGTTCCTGAGCGATTGCTTGCCCTGACGATCGCAAAGATAAGAACCGCTAAAAAGCTCATATTGAAGCCGAAAAATTTCCTAGTTAATTACATCTTTAAAGGCGAACAGAAGCAACTGTTCTAACTGCTAAAGCTCTTAGTATTTATTCTCCCAGAATTTTTTCCGAGATATCAGATATATCCCTAGCAGTGATATACCCGCTATCATTGCAGGTTCGGGTATGGGTTTGATTTCGGCATAAATAGCTGTTCTATTTGTCCCTCCTTCAAGAGCCTTAACACTTATCTGGGGAATGTCTGGATTAAAGCCAGTTAACTCAAGCGTGTATTTATTGCCTTCAAAGGTGAAACTGCGATCGCTCAAATTTTTGTCTATGAATACAAAGTCTGCATTATCTTCAGGATCTGTTGCGTCATTAGGTGTATTTACTAGATGCAACTTGAAGTCAAAAACTTGGCTGATTCCAGTGGGAGGGTTGAAGGATACATTGAGATTTAAAGGTACAAATTCAACGCTTGTACCTTTGAGTACCGTTCCATTAAAGTAAGTCAAATCAGCTATTTTGAATGCAGAGTTGATGTCTGCTGAGAATGAACTTCCATTAAAGGTAAGTTTATTTGAGCCTGTGACTGTACACCCAGGAGTACTTGGATTTGATGGACAAACATTAGCATCGCCCCAAGTAAATGTGTTGCTTCCCACACCTGTATATACGGGATTGGTATCGGTGCTTCCTGGAGTAGGTTCTCCCCATGTACCACTAGAGATACCAGAAAAAGTGAGAGCATCTGCTTGACCAGAGAAACTAAATCCTGTGGTTGCACTCATAAAAAAACTAGATATAGCAGTCGCAAAAATCAAACTTAGTTTCATAACTTAGGTTTCAATTCTCATCTTTGAACTTTTTTCAACTAGATATCTAGTCTACCTTAGTGAATTTACTGAAAATACGCCAATATCTTATTGTAATTTTTATAAAGACTTTATACTTGTTTAAGTTTGTTTAACAATAAATTTATATTTATTAAGCTAAATTTATGGATTGTTTAAATATTTTACCATTTTATAATTAGAAAACTATTTGTGTAGGTGTAGCCCGTCGTAGACATGGCTACTTTAATTGATGCCCTGACTAATTGTCAAGTTTATATCAAGTTATTTTTCAATAGTTTTCAGCGTTTTTCTTATAACTTTGACAAAATCTCTGGCAACAACTGACTAGGAATTTTAGATAAAGCCAGATTTTGTCCCTGTATCCCTAATTCATTATGAAAAGCGCGAATAGTTTTTACCACATAAGTAAAAGTTGTTTGATAAGCTTCGGGTTGTTTGCTTAATCCTTTTAAGGCTTTTAAATGGTTTTCTAATGCTACTTCTAGGTGTTGAGAACGTGTTGGTTTGTCACCATTAAATGACTTATCTATTACTAGCTGATAATGTGCTAGTCCCAGGTTATTATAAGAGGCAAGCAAATCGAAACTTAAAAGAGTACCGCTCAGTGAGTGAGCCAAGTCTATGGCCTCTTCGTAAGCACTGATGCATAGTTGTAGGTAGTTTTGCCGTGCCTGTTTAGTTGTCTGAGATAGGTTTGCTAAATGCCAGTAGGCAGTACCCAGATTATTTTGTGTAGCGGCGCAGGCACTAGGAACATTAGCTGGAGTGCGATATTTGAGAGCTTCACTATAGACATTAATCGCTAGTTGGAGATTTTGGGCAGGTTGTTCGTACTGTGCCAGATTCCAACAAGCAGTACCGATATTATTTTGAATCATGCCATACTTAAGCGGTTCTTCTTCGGGGTTGTAGTGTATGAGTGCTTCGTTGTAAGCTGCGATCGCTTTCTTTAAATGCACAATTGGTTGATTATATTGCCCTAGATGCCAGTAAGCAGTACCTAAATTGTTCTGGCAAGCCGCATACTTTAATGAATCCATCTCGGCTGTACGGTAGCTGAGTGCTTCACTGTAAGCTAAAATTGCTTGCTGCCAATTTTCAGATGGGTGAGAAAAACGAGCTAAATCACCATAAGCTGTCCCCAAATTATTTTGCACGCGAGCGTAAGTTTCTCGATGTGTCTGGGGTGACATCATCTTTAACGCCAACTGATAAAATTCTATTGCCTGCTCTATATAAGTTTGCCCTTCCTCAGAATTTGGTGGTGTGCGGTATAGCATCCAGTAGAGTGTGCCCAAATCATTCAAGATATCTGGAAGTTGCGATGAAGTTTCGTCATAGCTAATTGCCTCCTGATAGGCAATAATTGCCACCATCAGGTTTTCTAGAGTTGAATCTCCTTGCTCAATGCGAAGGCGGTATAAAGTGCCCAAGCGATGATAAGCTTCTGCTAGTATCTCCCCTGGAACTTGATTTTTGTGTAATTCTTCAATCTCCAGCAAAATCTGCTGCGGTTGTAAGTAATCTTCAGTATTTTGAGCAGAGTTTGTGTTGATTGTTGCTATTACTAGTTCTGTTAACTCGCTACTAACATAAGATAAAGATGACAGCGATTGATTATCATTACCACTACCAGACCTATTAGTAAATTCCTGCTGTTGTGGCGTAGCTTCCTGGGTTTGATGTACGTCATTCTCTTGTATCTCTGCTGGGAAATCGGAATTGTTTTCAAACTTGAACTCGGTGGCTACCGTTCTGAGTTCTGCTTGGCTAACTGATTCATCTATAATCGACTGCTCAATATTCTCTAAATCCAAGCTTCCAGAACGTGAAAAACGTTCTGGATAGCCTGCTTGAGTTGCTGGCGTGGGTTCTCCAGCAAATACAAATACGCCAGTCCGGCAACGCCAAAACTGTGGTGCTGATTGCTTGATGGCAGATAACCAAGGGCGCGGTATCCACAACAGCAAGTTAGATTCTAGGAATCGGCTGGATTCTTGGGTAGAAAAATATTGTTCGCTTAAACGAAGATAGTGTAAAAATAAACGCTGTGTTGCGACTGGTTGCTTGGTGAGATGCTCCACACCTACAATCTGAAATGCTGGGACTGGAAAAGGTCTTCCAGGGGTATCTTTTGATGCCCCAATAATTGGCGGTGGATAATTTGCCAGCCATTGATTTATCTGGACTATGGGATTGGGGTCGTTTAAATTCAAACGTAACGTAACTAATCGCGGATAAGCTGGAGTGCTATTTTCCTGAGCATTTGATGACCGATATAGCACCTGTCCAACAGGATAAGCCAATGTAGAATGCAAACGGGCTGCTACTTGATTTCTTAAGTGTAAATTATCACATACAGATAAAAAAAGTTGTCGTCGCAAGCCAAGACTTAAGGCAAGTTTCAGGCGGTGGTATACTTGCCGATTCCAAGTTGAATTATTGTTGTATGCAGTATCATTCACGCTTAAAGAGCCAAAACAAAGTATATATCACCGTTCTGGGTGCATCCAAGTGGGCTAAACTCATGATAGAAATCATTTTTAAATAGATATTGTGCTGCTCAGGATAAATTAAGCCTTTATAAATATAAACAAATAAGTATATAATTATACTTTAATTGCCAGTTCAATTTTAACAAAAAATAAAAAACCAGGCCCCTATTTAAATTGGAACCTGAAAAACTATAAAGAAGATGAAGTTTTCTGAAAATATTTTACGATCAACTGCTCTTAGAAACGAAGAAGGCGACTAGAATCAAGGCGACAACCAAAGCTGTAGCGGCGATTCCTAGTATGAGATAAGTTCGTTTTTGCCCTTCTGAGGGAGGTTCTGCTTGATAAATCTTTGGTTCCCGGGCAAAATTATTCAGAAGGCCGCCTTCTTCATTGGTATAGGGCATGAATTAATTCCTTTATCTTTATCGTTAATTTAATGTTACATAAATGCTAAATCCGCTCTGAAACTGCTAGACAAATCGTTACATTGGGGATTGGGGATTGGGATTAGAGAACTTTTTCCTAGTACCCAGTCCCCAGTCCCCAGTCCCTAACTAGTAATTGTCCCGGTGAGAGGTGAACTAGGACTGGCATAATCTTTGATGGGCATCCTGCCAGCAAGGTATGCTAGACGACCGGCGACTGTTGCTAAATTCATGGCACGAGCCATTGCTGCTGGGTTTGGAGAAAGTGCGATCGCACTATTAATTAATAAAACATCTGCTCCCAATTCCATTGCTTGAGCGGCTTCTGAGGGTGAACCAATACCTGCATCTACCACCACCGGTATACCTGCATTTTCGATGATGATTTGGATATTGGCGGTTGTCTTTAGCCCTTGTCCAGAACCAATTGGCGATGCCAAAGGCATTACCGTCGCACAGCCTACTTCTTCTAACCGCTTGGCTAACATGGGGTCAGCGTTAATATAGGGCAAGACTGCAAAACCTTCTTTCACTAGTTGTTCTGCGGCTTGCAGCGTCCCAATTGGATCTGGGAGTAAATACTTAAGGTCAGGTATTACTTCTAACTTGACAAAATTATTATCTTCCTGCCCTAACAATTTCGCCATTTCTCGTCCCAAACGCGCTACCCGAATCGCCTCTTCAGCTGTTTGACAACCTGCGGTATTGGGTAACATCCAAATTTTTGTCCAATCTAAAGCTTCAGCTAAACCTTCATGTCCGGGGGCTTTAGTTTGTACCCGTCGGACTGCCACGGTGACAATTTGGCAATCACTGGCAATGACGCTTTGCTGCATTTCTTCAATGCTGCGATACTTACCAGTTCCCGTCATCAAGCGGGATTGAAAGGTTTTGCCAGCAATAATTAGTGGGGAGTCTTGAATAGGGAGTGGGGATATAGCAGTATGATGCCCGTTAGAGAAATTGGCAGAGTGAGTCAGCATTGGGGTGGAGGTAGATGGCTGGGATTGGAAGCGTGAATAGTGAAAATCAGCAAGTAGAGGATCGGGCTTTTGTTCTAATATTAAGTCGGCAATCAATGAGGCTGTTACGGGTGTCAGTAGAATTCCGTTACGGTAATGACCAGTTGCAAAGGTTAAATTTTGACAGTGAGTAGTGCCAAGGATGGGTAACTCATCGGGGGTGGCTGGGCGAAATCCCCACCAGAACTCTTGGATGGGATAATGCTTTAATTGGGGATACAGGCGGATGGCAGCTTGTAATAATTTTTGAATGCCGTCTGGGGTGTTGTTGGGGGTGAAGCCAACGTCTTCGCTTGTTGCCCCGATAATCAGGCGATCGCATCTTGGTACGATGTAAATATTCTGCCCAAACAAAACCCGCTTCAAGGGCAAGTCTGGCGCAAATTCTGGTATCCGCACACTCAGCATTTGTCCTTTTCTGGGTACCACTGGTAGCGGTAATAACTCATTTGACCAAGCACCTGAAGCTAAAACATAGTGCGCGGCGCGAATTATTCCAGCATTGGTTTGCACGCCAACCACTTGTCCTTGCTGCTGTAAAAATCCTTCTACCGTAATACCATCTTTGAGTTCAACACCAATAGATTCAGCCGCCGTTCGCAATACATGAGCTAGAGCCTTATTATCAACTTGTGCGTCTTCAGGATACCACCAACCACCAACTACCTCTGCTCCCAATCCTGGCTGATATTGATGAATTGCCTCTTTATTTAACCAGTAAGCCGGGGATGAGGGGGAGAGAAATTAATTCTTTCATTCCCCTCATTTTTCTTATGCCCGGCTTACTGGTTAAATAAAAA